>DASVOW010000411.1:0-40700 GCA_036383155.1 Ktedonobacterales bacterium | reverse complement strand
TGTGAGTGTGCCCTGCAATGTGAGCTGATCGAAGGTAGTAAGCTGGTCTGATGAAAACGGTGTGATGTCGCTGGTTATCGCGAGATCACCGCCGTTGCCCTCACGGATGTTACCGGTGAGCGCGTTGTTGACCATGTTTCCGACGAGCTGCAACGCGACGATGGCCATGACACCCACCGCCACACAGAAGATCGCCAGCAGCGTGTGTTGCCCGCCACGCAGTAACGAGCGCGTGGCATACTTCCAATACATGCCGAGCCGCTTCATATAGCCTCCGACTGGTTATCGTTGGTTGTTATGAGTAGGAGAGAGGGTTGCAAGGAGGATAAGATCCACCCCGGCCTAAGCATTCGCGGAGGCCAACGCCTCGGCACCGGTTCCCTCCACGCGGCCATCGACGATGCGGATAGCGCGGTCAGCAGCACTGGCGACATTGGGGTCATGGGTGGCGATGACAAATGTGGTGCCGGTTGCCGCCCGGAGATCTCGGATCATCTGCAGGACGTTGTCGCCATTCTTCTTGTCGAGGTTGCCGGTAGGCTCATCCATAATCACAATAGCCGGGTTGGTAGCGAGGGCGCGGGCGACGGCGACGCGCTGCTGCTCACCGCCGGAGAGCTGGTTGGGTTTGTTGCCCAGCCGATGGCCCAGCCCGACCAGCGTCAGGATCTCTTTGGCGCGTGCTGATGGGCTGCCGGGATGCTTGCCTACATACAGGGGAACTTCGACGTTCTCCTGGGCAGTCAGTGTGGGGATGAGGTTGAAGGCCTGAAAGACCATGCCGATCTTCTGGTTGCGTACAGCGGCCAGCTTTGCCTCACTCATGCGAGTGATATCGACGCCGTCGACAAGGACGCGACCACTGGTAGGGCTGTCGAGCCCGGCGATGATGCCGAGGAGGGTAGACTTGCCAGAGCCGGAGGGGCCGACGATGGCGACCAACTCGCCCTTGGCGATGCGGATTGAAATGCCCTTCAAGATGTCGATGCGCTCGCGGCCGAGTGGGAGCGATTTCGTAATGTCGATCGTCTCCAACGCCGCTGGTGCCGTCGAGGTTCCAGCAAGAGGCATATTGAGGTTCGGTGATGTTTCCATGAGGAGGAGGAGCCTTTCTGACATCTGCGGCGAGCGACAAAGATAGCGAGTGAGCGAAACCCAAGGGTATACGCTTCGAGTACGATATGGGTTATACCGATGCTAATACTGACATCAAGGTTAGCATACTCGAACCTGGCAAGACGTGCCAGTATCAAAGCTCATGGCTCTCAATAAAGGATATCTTAGAGAGCTTGCCTATGTGTGCGCAGATGCGCATCGCGCAACTTTGGACCGCTTCATGCCGTACATACTCATGCCGTACATAGCGGCGTGAGTCTTCCTTTTGAATAGAACGTCGAAGTGGCATGAGCACCGCAGAACAAGACATTAATACGACCACGGCAGTGCAACTGACAGTCGTCGAAGGCGTGGGCATGCCACGCGGGGTGGCATATGTCGGCCCGCCGGTATTCGATATGTTGGAGTGTGCCGCCGGTGATGTGATTCGAATCCGCAATGTCCAGGGCAACCGCGCGACTGTGGCACGCATTTATCCCTGGCCAAGCGATGCGCCGGGTGCGCAGGCGATGCAGGTGATGGATGCCCAGAATATCGCGATGGAAGGGTTGGTGCGCCAGAATGCCGGGGCTGCCCTTGGTGATCTGGTGAATGTCTCACGAACAACAGTCCAGCCCGCAGTGAGCGCTGCCTTCGTACCGGTGAATGGTACTGTCGCACTGAACGAAGCTGAGTTGCGTCATGTGGCACAGACGTTGAAGGGGCTGGCGGTGCTGGCGGGCGATGTCGTGCGGGTGCCGGGGATGGGTGTGTCGGCGCGAGAGCTCTATGTGCTGGCAACGAATCCCGCGAGCGCCGTGCTGCTAGAGAATGGGACGAGCCTGCGGTTCCAGGCGCGCGGCGCGGCGAATGGTGGTGCGACACCGCGCACGAGCGAGGTCACGTATGAGGATATCGGTGGACTGGGGCGCGAGCTTCAGCATGTGCGCGAACTCATCGAGCTGCCATTGAAGCATCCCGAGCTGTTTGATAGACTCGGCATCGAGGCGCCCAAGGGTGTGTTGCTGTATGGCCCACCAGGGACCGGCAAGACGTTGATTGCTCGCGCGGTGGCTGCCGAAAGCAGCGCGCGCTTCTATAGCATCAGTGGGCCGGAAGTGATCGATAAGTTCTATGGCGAGAGCGAGGCGCAGCTCCGCCGTATCTTCGCCGATGCGCAACGTAACACGCCGAGTGTCATCTTCCTGGACGAGATCGACGCAATCGCTCCCAAGCGTTCGGAGGTCTGGGGCGAGGTGGAGAAGCGCGTCGTCGGGCAGCTTCTGACGCTGATGGATGGGCTGAGCGCACGGGGGCAGGTGGTGGTCGTGGGCGCGACGAATCGAGCTGATGCTCTCGATCCCGCTCTTCGGCGTCCAGGCCGCTTTGACCGCGAGGTCCATCTGCATGCGCCGGATATGCAAGGGCGACTTGATATTCTGCGCATCCACAGCCGCGATATGCCACTGGCGCACGATGTGGATCTCTCTGAGCTGGCGCGTATCACGCCGGGTTTCGTGGGAGCGGATCTGGCGGCGCTCTGCCGAGAGGCGGCGATGGCAGCACTGCGACGGCGCTTCCCCCGCGCGACGGTTGCTCATGCGAGCATCTCCACCGAGGAGCTGCTGACGCTCACAGTGACGATGAGCGACATGCTGGAGGCGCTGCGCGGCATCGAGCCGTCGGCAGCACGTGAGGTAGCCGTCGAATTGTCGCGCGTTGGCTGGGATACCATCGGTGGACTGGGTGATATCAAGCGTGCGCTTTCGGAGACGATTGAGTGGCCGCTTCGCTACCCTGAATTGTATGCAGCGATGGATCTTGACCCGACACATGGCGTGCTGTTGAGTGGGCCGCCGGGAACGGGCAAGACGCTGCTCGCGCGTGCGCTGGCGACGGCATGCCAGGCCAATTTCATCAGCGTGAAGGGGCCGGAGCTGATGAGCAAGTGGGTTGGCGAATCTGAGCGCGGCGTGCGCGAGACGTTTGCCCGCGCACGGCAGGTCGCACCATGCGTGCTCTTCCTCGACGAGCTTGACGCTCTCGCGCCCGCGCGCGGAGTCGACATGATTGGTGTGACAGATCGCGTGATCGGTCAATTGCTCACCGAGCTCGATGGCATCGAGGGACGACGTGGAGTGATTGTGGTCGGGGCGACTAATCGGCCAGAGTTGATCGATCCTGCCGTGCTGCGCTCTGGTCGCTTCGATCTCGTGCTCACGCTGCCAATGCCCGACCGTGAAGCGCGTAAGCAGATCTTCGCCATCCATACGCAGAGCCGTCCGTTGGCATCCAATGTCTCGTTCGATACGCTCGCGCGCAAGACTGGCGGTGCCAGCGGCGCGGACATCGAGGCTGTCTGTCGTCGCGCTGCTAATCTCGCCCTCTCTGAGTGGCTGCGGGCGCGCGGCGCGGGCAGTGCGGACTCCTCATTGCCGGTGACGACAGCGAAGGCAACCACTCCGCAGGTGGAGATGCGCCACTTCGAGGCCGCGATCCGCGAGGCACAGGAGCGCGCACAGGGATAAGAGCGGATATTCTCCTCCCTGTGCCGTAGTCTAGTCCCCCGTCGGAGTGGATTGTCTATGTTGCCGTGTCCGTCCGCATGGCTTGTGCCGGCTCGACTGTCAGCAGGTCGAGGGCGGACATGATAACCTCCTCGGCCTGGATATCGGCCACAAACGAGGGGTGATGCTCGCAGCTCGTTCGCGCACGATCGACGCCGCAGACGGGACACGCGACGCGCCACGAAATTGCCGAGCGGTGGCGGGCCTGTGTCATCGGACCTATCGTCACGAAGTTGAAGCACCAGTAGATGCCGACTGTAGCCGTGCCTACCGCCGTGGCCAGGTGGAGGGGCCCCGTATCGTTCGACACGACGACCTGTGAGCGTGCCAGTAGCCCAGTTAATCCATTGAGGGAAAGACGCCCGGCGAGCTCCCACGCATCGGAGCGCATGCAAGCCGCCACCGCACGCACGCGATCACGCTCACCCGCTGTGCCGGTGATGACGATCTGGGCGCCGGTAGCCGCCATGGCGTCGCCGACGGTCGCGAACCGCTCGGCCGGCCAGATGCGCTCCTGATCAGTCGCGCCGGGGTGGAGTGTCACGAGGGGCCTCGTCGTCTCAGGCACTATGCGATAGGACTCGGCGAGATCGGCCGAAGTCACGATGATATGTGGCTCGATATCGTTCATCGCCTTTGCTCCGGCGAGGCTGACTACTTCGAGCATGCGCAACACTTCAAGGTGATATCTGATATACGGTATCCAGCGATCGAGTGGAGCAGCATCGGGCGATTTGCTTCCGATTGACATGCGTGCGTTGAGGCGGCGGACGAATGGATTGGAGTAGCGACCTCCACCATGCACCTGAACTGCAAGGTCGAATCGCTCGCCTTTCATCGCGGTGAAGAAGGCGTCCTGCTCTGCTAGGTTCTCCTCGCCGCCCGGCTCGTCGTGGACGCCTTGGTAGATCGGAGTGACGATCACCCGGTTTACTGGACTGGGTCGTTGCGCGAAAAAGGAGTGATGCCATGATAGGCCGAGCAGCACAAGCTCTGCGCCGGGATAGGTGCTGTGGAGGGCGTCGAGCGCGGGGAGGGTGAATATCAAGTCGCCCAAGGCATTGGCGCGCAGCACCGCGATCTTCCGCACGCCTGGCACTATGGCAGTGCTGTGGTCCATCGTAGAGACCTCGAATCCCATCAAGTGTATAGAGCGGTTGATGTCTATTGCGACGCGGCCGGTGATCGTTGGTCCGCGAGGCGCTGGCGCTGATGTTATCAGTCGAAGGCGCGCCGTTTAGAGGTCTACTCCGCAGATTTCAGGCCTTGAGAGATGATTGCACTAGCTCGGTTACATCGCATGCTCATGCACAGCTACAATCGCTCGATTTTCGCTAGCCGTGCCTCCTCCAACCAGCCGGAGATGTAGTCGCCTCGGGCATAGAACGCGTCCGGCGTAAAACGTGTATAATTTGCGTACCGCGTGGGTGGTTTGCAGTACTACGTGATGGGTAGGTGCCGCTCTGGTACTCTTCTACGAGGGCAGGCATTGCGGCATATCGGTGGCGATGACCTTGACGACGCTGACGACCTTGGCGACATGGCATTCACATGTGTGGGAGGTCCCCGATGACGCAGGCGCAGATCGAACGAACGACGCAGCTGTTGGATCGTAGCGCGATCACGTGGAGCTACACGAGCGGTACAAGCGATACCCCATTGCTTGGCATGACTATTGGCGACGCCTTCGACAAGACCGTCGCTCGGTTGCCTGACCGAGAGGCGCTTGTTTCGCGCCAGCAGAATCTCCGCTATACTTGGGCCGGACTGCGCGAAGAGGTGGACCGCTTCGCACGCGGGTTGCTCGCCCTCGGCATTCGCAAAGGGGACCGTGTCGGTATCTGGTCTCCCAACCGGGTTGAGTGGGCGATCACACAGTTTGCTACCGCCAAGATCGGCGCAATTCTGGTTAACATCAACCCGGCCTATCGTTTGCATGAGCTGGAATACGCCCTCAATCAATCGGGCTGTAACACATTGGTGCTTGCGCCGAACTTCCGCACCACAGATTACACCGCAATGCTGCTGACGCTCTGCCCTGAGCTGGAGCGTCTCGTACCGGGTAAACTCGATGCTCACCGCATTCCTCATCTACGCAACGTCATCCGCTTGGGTGAGGGGCGCGCGCCGGGAATGTGGGTCTGGGGTGAGATTTTGGAGCGCGCCAAGGAGGTGTCAGCGGAAGCTCTGGAAGCGCGGCAGGCGGAGCAAGAGTTTGACGACCCGATCAACATCCAGTACACCAGCGGCACGACGGGCAACCCCAAGGGGGCGACGCTGAGCCACCACAACATTCTCAACAACGGCTATTTCGTTGCGCGACTGCAGGGATTTACCGAGCAGGACCGTCTGTGTATTCCGGTTCCCCTCTATCATTGTTTTGGCATGGTTATGGGTAATCTGGGCTGCATGACGCACGGCGCGACGATGATTTATCCCGCCGAGGCGTTCGATCCTGTTTCCGTATTGGAGACGGTCGAAGCTGAGCGGTGCACGTCGCTGTATGGTGTGCCGACCATGTTCATCGCCGAGCTGGCACATCCCGACTTTGCGAAGTATGATCTGTCGTCGTTGCGCACTGGGGTCATGGCGGGCTCGCCGTGCCCTGTGGAGGTAATGCGTCAGGTGATCGACAAAATGCATATGCGAGAGGTGGAGATCTGCTACGGCATGACCGAAACGAGCCCGGTGTCGTTCCAGTCGCGGCTGAATGATTCCGTCGAGCGACGTGTTGCCACGGTGGGTCAGGTGCATGCGCATGTCGAGGTGAAGATCGTCGATCCGGCGACGGGGCAGGTAGTGCCAACGGGCGTGCCGGGCGAACTGCTGACGCGCGGCTATTCGGTGATGCTGGGCTATTGGGCTAATGAAGAGGCGACGCGCACGGCTATCGACGCTGCTCGTTGGATGCACACAGGCGACCTGGCGACGATGGACGAGGAGGGTTACGCTAATATCGTCGGGCGTCTCAAAGACATGGTGATCAGGGGCGGCGAAAATATCTATCCGCGCGAGGTCGAGGAGTTCCTCTATTCTCATCCTAAGGTGAGCGACGTGCAGGTTGTCGGGGTGCCAGATGCCCGCTATGGCGAGGAACTGATGGCGTGGGTCAAGGTGAAAGAGGGCCAGACTGCGACACCGGAGGAGATGGAGCAGTTCTGCCAAGGGCAGATTGCCAGCTTCAAGATTCCGCGATATTGGAAGTTCGTCGATAGCTTTCCTATGACAGTAACGGGTAAGATTCAGAAGTTTATCATGCGCCAACAGGCGATTGACGAGCTAGGCTTGCAGGGGGCCGCCGACACCCAGACGGCTTGACGACATAGACAGGATGCTTCAGGTGCCTCGTTTCGCTCTCGCCAGTAATGGAGCAGTGCGTGTATGGGCGCTCGCGCTAATCGCGGGCGCCGCTTTGTGTTGCCTACTGATGCCTCCATTGGTGGCCTTCCGTCCACAACCGTTGCTGGCACTCGGCGGAGTGGCCGCTGGTGGTGTGATGTTGTCGTGGCCGTTTGTGCACCCCCTTCGAATGGGCTGGATAGGGTGGGGACTTGCGGCAGGAGGCGCGCTGTTCCTCTGGGGGATCATCGTCTGGTGTAGTCTGAGTCAGGTAGCACCCATAATTCAGCCAACCGGCTTTACGTGGGGCCTGCGCGGCTTGCCTATTGTGCTGGTTGCGGCGATTTGGCTCTGGCTTGTGCTCTCGAGTGACTGGCAACGGCGCACACTGCTGGCAGTTGCGCTGCCCTCAATGGCCGGGCTCGGGCTGGTTGCATGGACCAGCAGCCCTTTGCAGCCGGTCAACTTCCAGCCGTACTATGTGGCGGTGGACACTCGCGGCACGATCTATGTCACCGATGCTGCGTCTCCTGTGATCCGTGTTTTCGGTTCTGGCGGCTCACTGCGCGCCAAGTTGCGCCCTGGTCTTGCCAGCCGGCAGGGACCACCTGGTCCGGGCTTCAGCCAGCCGGGGCCATACAATGATCCAGAGCGGCTGGGTGTGCCTCGCGCATCATCGGGCTCAACCAGTGTCTCTGGCTCATTGCGGCCGTGGGCACCGGGCACCGACGACTTTTGGTTCTGCGGGATGGCGCTCGACAGTCACGACAATCTGTATGTGCCTGACTGGATGCACAGCCGCATGCTGCGCTTCGCTCCTAATGGGCAACTCATGGCACGATGGTCGTTGCCGCAAGACTACCATCCATCCCTGGGCTGTATCACCACTGGCACTGACGATGCGTTGTACCTGAGCGATGAGCGTGGGGTGATTCTGCGTCTCGATGCGCATGGGCATGTGCTGGCACACTGGGCGGTACCCGAAGCGATTGTCGGAGGTATCAGCGTCTTGCCTGGCGGAAATACGGTCTATGCACTGGCGTTGACGCGTGTCTACCAGGTTGATCCAGGAGGAGGCGTGATTGGATCGTGGCCGCTTCCGACCCCTACTGGCTTGCTTGGGCGGCCGTATCAGGGGATTCTAGCGACCACTGGCGGTCGCGTTCTCGTGACCAATCTGGCGGCGCATCGCGTGGATGTCTATTGCACAGGCGTCACAGGCGTTGGCAGGGCATGCGGACACATTGGCTCGCGTGGCATATGGCCCGGCCAGTTTGGGCAAGTGGGGGGGATGGCCCGCGACAATAGTGGTGATCTCTATGTTGCAGACTTCGATCATCGCGTACTCCAGCGATTTACGTCTGACGGCGGCCTAGACGCGCTCTACTGGGGACCAGATGACGATGAAGTCGACTGAGAGCAATCGCAGATCTAGCCCCAGTAAACGAGATGCTGCTACACCACAGGTAGCAGGGAGCGGCACGGACGAACAGCTCCCGCAGCTGGCTGGTTCGCCGCGGCGTGGCTGGCTGGCGGGCACTACGGCCGGTATTACGCGGATAGTCATTGTGCTGGGTGTGATTGCTCTCTTTACAGACATGTCGAGTGAAATGATTGTCCCGCTACGCCTGCTCTTTCTTGTCCAGGTGTTGGGGACACCACTTACCCTCGCCGGCCTGATCGAGGGGCTGGCTGAGGGGGCCGCCAGTCTGCTGAAGATCGCTTCTGGACGCATGGCAGACCGTGTCTCTTCGCGGCGTGCGCTCATCACTTCTGGATATGCGTTCTCCAATCTGACGAAGCCATTGCTGGCGCTGGTGACGAACTGGCCTATTGCGCTTGGTCTGATTCTGCTTGACCGCAGCGGCAAAGCGATTCGGAGCAGCCCACGCGACGCAATGCTGGCTGATTCCGTGTTACCATCACAGCGCGGGAAAGCGTTTGGTTTTCATCGCAGCGCCGACACGCTTGGTGCTGCAATTGGTCCACTCCTGGCACTGGCAATCCTCGCCGCGACGGGCGGCAACCTGCGCGCCGTCTTCGCATGGACGCTTGCTCCTGGGTTGGTTGCTATTGTGGTGGCTGCGTTCTTTCTGCGCGATCCAAGGCGGGGATCTCAGACGAAGACTGAGGTGTCAGGGCATGGCGACGTCTCCGCTCATTCGTGGCAGAGACTTGGAGCCAAGTTCTGGCTGTTTACGGCGGCAGCGGTTATCTTTGCCTTTGGCAACTCGTCGGATGCGTTCTTGTTCCTGCGTAGCGAGGGACTGGAGGCGTCGTTGATCGCCGTTCCCGCGCTGTACTTCGCCTTTAATATGGTCTATGCGCTGCTCGCTACACCGCTCGGCTCGCTCTCCGATCGCTTTGGGAGGCTCCCCGTGCTCACCGCAGGCTATGCCGCATTTGCTCTGGTCTACCTCGGCTGGACCCAGGCGCACGCAGGATGGCAGGCATGGGCACTCTTCCTCGTGTACGGTGTCTACTATGCCGCTACGGAGGGCGTTGCTCGTGCCTTTGTCGCCGATCTCGTCCCCGGCGCGCGCCGCGGCTCTGCCTTGGGCTGGTTCAATGGCTTGACGGGCATCGCAGCCCTTCCCGCAAATATCGCAGGTGGCTGGCTGTGGTCGCAGTTTGGCCCATCCGCAACGTTTGGCTTGGGGGCATGGCTGGGTGTAGTGGCCTGCGGGTTGCTGATCGCATGGTGGCCCTGGCTCCGCACAGAGGCTGCGTTCCCACAGTAAGCGGTTGCATTCGATGATGAGAGCATGCCGTAGTGTGCGTGACGGAACGTTGGCAGGAACGATGATGCCTTGCACGCTGGACACTCGTGGGCAGGGCATCGTCAATGAGGCTGCAAGGGCCGAAGGAAGCTATGCTGTGCGCTCGGAGGGCGCGGCGGCTGCGCGGCGGCTCTGGAGAGCCTGCACGCGGGCCTCCAGCAGGGGCTTCCACCCAATGCGGTAGGCAAGCTGGGACGCCATGTAGATGAGGCTGGTGTCGATCACCACTGACATGACCGCTTCAGGGAGATCGAGGAAAAGCTCACCCATGAAGAGGCTGACGAGGAATCCCAGGACGACTGCTGGCGCAAACGACGCTGCGAACTTGCGCTGGCTCGACCACGCCGCACGGGTGTCAACATAACGAACGGGGTACGACCAGACCCACAAGGAATGGCATACCTTCGCGAAGTGTCTCCATAGACGTTGACTGTCTTTCTGTACGGAGAGCTGTGGATATTCAGCCCTCGTCGGAAGCGTCAGATCCTTCGAGGGCTTCCATCTTCTCCAGCGTGATCTTGTAAGGACCAGCGGCGCTTTTGATGCCCGCATCAAGGACTTTGGCGAGGAGGTCCTGCGCGACTTTCGAGAAATCGTTGGCAGGCTCGTCGTCGCCTTCAATGTATACCTTCACTTGTAAGGTAATGCCTTTTCTCATGTCCGGCATCCTCGCTTTCGTGAGCAGACGTCACGACTTGCTCTTCACGAGTCGATACTGGTCCAGCCGCTGCCCTGAGAGACCTCGATGTGTATTATCGGGTGGATCTCGTAGAGCGTGGCTCGTGTCTGGCTTAGCTGCTCTGGATGTTCCTGGTCGAGCATGAGCCAGCCGCTGATGCGCACTTTCTGACCACGTAGACTGCTGAGAGCGGAATCAGTCCAGCCGGGCCGCTGATCGCGCACGCGCGGCGCGACCTCAACCACCATGGCGCTGGCTTTGCCTTCCCCCTGGTCAGGCACGATCCAGACGTGGAAGTCGCGGTGATCGACGTCATGGCAGTTCGGCGTTTCGGTGCCTTCGTGTTTCACATCGACGAGATAGCCGACTGTCCGCACGGCTACACCCTCGTACTGGGATACCGCGGAGACGTCCGACGATGACCAGTTGTCGCGCCTTACCTTCCCCACATCCTGCGGCCAGGGCAGCGAGATAAGCGTAGAGAGCGCGACATCGTGGTAGGCGCCGCCTTCACCATCATCGATCCGGTTCTTTAGGATGTTGAGCTGTGAGTCGCCGCCGTCTCCCTGGGGAGGACACCCGAGGAACGTTTTCTCGACGGGCTTGGGATGGTTCGCATTGGATGGGAAACCAGTGGCTACCGAGGTCTCACTGACAGTGCCGCACGAGGCCAGAAACATAAGCACCACGGCGAGGAAGGGAAGGAAGAACCGGCGAAGCCTCTTCACCTCTGCTGGCCTTTCTAATTCCGGTAGCTGGCCGGCATGGAAACCGGACTCGATGGGAGGGCACTGACACCAACGGCATCCGCTACTCGAATATGTATGCATAGTTGCTGCTTGTGCAAGTGCTTTCATTCTATCACGCAGCTTCCAAGTTGTGTCTACTGTTCAGACTCGTCGTAACTCTGGCGTCAGAGTTGCCACCACCGATCTTGGCAGCGCACCGATGAGTGCCTGTATTCGTGTCGGAACCGCTGAGATGGCTACGTGGAGCGCGTCCGCGAATCTACAGAGGAATCCGCAAGAAGGGTACCTGGAAAGCTGTCATTACGTGTCAGGATCTATCTGCCATAATACAAGGCGGGTGTGTTGGGCGAGGCTAGTGTGATCAGGTGACGCATTCCTCGCCTAGCCGTCTTTCCAGGTTCGCCTCCTCCATTCCGGTGATGCGCCCTGACCGGAGACTGGCGCATACTCCATAGCAATCCAGAGGTTAGGGGCATCACTCATGCAGCGACAAACGACTTCATCAAACGGCGCGAAGCCGCCGCGAATAGCAGACTACGGGGCAGCCAGCTCTACAGCCGAAGAGACGGGTCGTCGAGCTGGGGTGAGGGGCGGCGGCGCTGCACCGAAAACAGAGAAAGGTTCAAGTGGCGGTGCCAGCGGCAAGCCGGGCGCTTCACCAGAGGATCCACGCTGGGAGCGGGCGCGGCTCACGCCCGACAAGATTGTCTCGGCCTTTAAGAGCCTGCCGCGTGTGGTTGGATTGGTCTGGCGGGTGCAGCCGGCCTTCACACTGCTGCTGGGTGTGCTCTATATCTTGCAGGGCTTCATGCCCGCGCTTACGGCGTATATCAATGCGGCTCTGTTAAGCGGAGTGATCCATGCTATCGCAGCGCACGGCGGAGCCGGTAGCACCACATTTGTGATTTGGCTCGTGGTGGCGCAGTTTGGTGTGCAAGGACTGGGCAGCCTGCTTAGCACTGCGTCCAATATTGTGCAGCAACTCCTCCAAGAGAAGATGTCGTATGCGGTGCAGCTCCAGGTGATGGAGAAAGCCAACACGCTCGATCTGACCTTCTTCGAGGATGCGGCCTTCTACGATCAGTTGCAGCAGGCACAACGCGAGGCGTCGTCACGGCCGCTCAGCATGATCTCGCAGACCTTTGGCCTTGGGCGGACGATCATCACATTCTTGTCTATGCTGGCCATCCTGACACATCTTGCCTGGTGGATTGCGCTGCTGGCACTGCTCGCGCCTATTCCCTCGTTTTTCGCGAACATGCGCTACGGCTGGTGGGGCTATCAGCTCATGCGCAGGCAGTCGCCGCTGCGCCGCGAGATGAGCTACTATACTAACTTGCTTACGACTGATACCTACAACAAAGAGATTAAGCTCTTCACACTGGGCGGTTTCTTCATTTCGCTGTATCGCAAGCTCGCCAATCAGTTTTACGCGCAAGCGCGTGGCATCATTGTCCCGCGGTATCTGGCGTCCTTCAGCTGGGGGCTTGGTAGCCTGATAGTGGACGGGTTGATCTATCTTTACATTGCTCTGCAGGCGGTGCGAGGGCAGATTACTATTCTTGAGCTTACGCTTTACACACAGGCGGCACTCTCGCTCGGCTCCAGCTTCGAGTCGTTGCTCAGCGGTATCTCGTCGACCTACGAGAACAATCTCTTTGTCAATACACTCTTTGACTTCCTGGCGTATAAGCCGCGCATTAGCAGTCCCGCGAATGGCCTGAAGCCGGAGGGCACAGGGCTGACCGTCGAGTTTCGTCATGTGAGCTTTAGTTATCCGGGCCGGGAGGCACACGGCCAGGCACTTCACGATGTCAGCTTCACGATTCACGCCGGGGAGGCGGTTGCGCTTGTTGGGCGCAATGGTGCCGGCAAGACAACCGTCGTCAAGCTGCTCACACGGCTCTACGATCCTGATGAAGGGCAGATCCTGATTAACGGGCAAGATATCAAGGAGTATGACCTTGAGGCACTGCGCGCACAGGTCGGTGTAATTTTTCAAGATTATGTCACCTACTGGCTCACTGCGGCACGCAATATCGGCGTGGGTAGGATCGAGGCAATCGACGATCGAGATGGGATTCAGGTTGCGGCGGCGAAGAGTGGCGCGGATGGGGTGATCGCCAAGCTGCCTGATGAGTACGACAGCATGCTCGGCAAGTGGTTCGATCAGGGACAGCAACTCTCCGGCGGTGAATGGCAAAAGATCGCGCTGGCTCGCGCATTCATGCGTGATGCTCAGATCCTGATTCTGGACGAGCCAACCAGCTCGCTCGATCCGCAGGCGGAATATGAGGTCTTTGCGCGCTTTCGTGAGCTGACCACGGGCAAGTCGGCTATCTTCATCTCGCATCGCTTCAGCACGGTACGGCTGGCAAATCGCATCATCGTGTTGGAGCAGGGCCAAGTGCTCGAAGAAGGTAGCCACGATGACTTGATCGCTCTTGACGGGCGCTACGCCGAGCTCTTCAACTTGCAAGCTGAAGCTTATCGCTGAGAGTACGTGCTACGCTTCAGTTAGTGTGGCGTCGCCGAGTAGCCCTGGCTGGCTTTGGAACGGAGAGGTGAACTAATCGGCGATGACGAGGGTGGGCGCGCCGGTCTGCACGGGATGGATGCCTATGCCCGCTTACCGCACCTGCACACATGCCTTCCACGTGTGCCTTGCACATGTGCCCGCGTCCGTGAGGTAATCTGTGTTAGCATAGCATGCGATAGTCGGTATGAAGGGCAAGGGGTAAGCGAGGAGCGCATGATTAGAGACGAGGCCCAGCCGCCGCGCGACGCCTCTTATTTTACCGGTCACCTGCGGACGCTCGCGCTGGAATTGCGAGCGGGCGTGCTGGATGGCATCCGAGCCGCTACTGTGGAGGAACTGTCGTCGGCGGTGGGGGACCGTGGTGGTGACACGATCTATCGCCTGGATGAGCATGGCGAGAGTGTGCTACTCGACTACTGCGCTCGTTGGGGAGCGGAGCTGCCGTTCATGCTGGTGGCGGAGGGACTGGAGGAGGGGCAGCGCATCTTCCCGGAGGGGGCGGATCCAAACGAGCTAGCTTTTACGTTGATTGTGGACCCGATCGATGGAACGCGCGGCTTGATGTATGGTAAGCGCAGCGCATGGGCGCTCTTTGGTGTCGCGCCAGCCCCACGTGATGGCGCATATCCAACACTCGCCGGCATCGGCGTAGCGCTCCAGGCAGAGCTTCCTACGGTCCGGGCGGCGCTGGCTGATGTTGTTTGGGCTGCACGAGGTGAGGGGGTGCAAGGTGAAACGCACGATTTGCGCACCGGCGAGATTGTCCCATTCCAGCCGCGCCCAAGTAGAGCGAATACGCTTGTGGGAGGGTTCTCCACGATCAGCAAATTCTTTCCGGGAGCGAAAGTGGCTGCGGCTGAACTCGAAGAGAAGCTATTTCTCGAATTGCTTGGGCCACCGCCGACAGAATCGCCACAGGTCTTCGACGACGAGTATATCTGTTCAGGTGGGCAATTGTATGAACTAATGGTGGGCCATGACCGTTTCCTCGCGGACCTGCGCCCATTGCTTCACACCCAGATTCATGATGCGTCTCACGTCATCCGGATAGCGTGTCATCCGTATGACCTCTGTACTGAGCTTATAGCTCGTGAGGCAGGCGTTATCGTCACCGATCCCCGTGGGCAGCCACTCGCCGCGCCACTCGATACGCACAGCCCGGTGGCGTGGGTGGGATACGCGAATGAAACACTGCACCGCCAGATCGAACCTGTGCTGCAGCGGTTATTGCGTGAGATGGGGGCCATGCCATGAGCAACAGGGCGACATTTGCCTCACTCGTTCGTATCCCGGCGGATCTAGGCCGTCACTGCGTTTCATCCGATGTGGGGATGCAGCCGCGGAGGAGTGTACGCGAATGAGTGTTCTGGTTACGGGCGGGGCAGGTTTCATTGGCACGCATCTCGTCGCCGCGCTGGTTGGCGCGGGCGAGGAAGTGGTTGTGCTGGATAACCTTCGGCGGGGAGACCGCGCACGAGTGCCCGCAGGGGTGCATTTCGTACAGGGAGATGTCCGCGATCTGCCTACGCTGCGTGAGGCAATGAGGGGTGTCAGGTATGTCTTCCACCTGGCGGCGCAGAGCAATGTTATCGGCGCGGTTACCGACAGCGACTACTCATTCTCTACAAATGTCGTCGGCACCTTCAACGTGCTGGTTGCGGCACGGGATGCGGGCGACATCGAGCGCATGATCTTCACCTCGTCGCGCGAGGCATATGGTGAGGTGGATGTGCTTCCAGTCGGGGAAGATCGCCTGTTGAACCCGAAGAATGCCTACGGGGCGAGCAAGGTGGCCGGCGAGGTCTACTGTCGCACCTTCCAGAATACATACGGCCTGGATGTGAGCGTGCTACGCCTGGCAAATGTGTATGGCTCCGGTGATCGAGACCGTGTGATTCCGATCTGGCTGGATCGAGCACTACGTGGCAAAGATCTGGAGCTCTACGGCGGTGAGCAGGTGATCGATTTCGTATCTGTTGGGCAGGTGGTACGGGCGCTGCTACGAGTGGCGGAGATGCCTCTGCATGGCCAGCCGGTGAATGTCGGTAGTGGCGTTGGTACGAGCCTGCGCGAGCTCTCGGCGCGTGTACGGGCGTTGCCCGGCGTGGCAGTGGGCGAGCGTGTCCTACCAGCGCGCTCGGTGGAAGTGACGCGCTTCGTGGCGGACGTCACAACTATGCGGAGGGTTCTCGGTCTGACACCACCTGATGACCCGCTGGAGGAGCTATCGGCGCTGTGGGATCAGATGCGCACCTAAACGCGACGCGGAGCTGTGCTACAATTCACTTCGCATCACTACGCAGAAGCACCGCTTCCCGTCGTTGGTTCCGATCGACGTTGAAAAGGAGCGTCTCACATGGCAGATCCGTATGTACCCACGCTTGATAACAAGTTTACGTTTGGCCTGTGGACTGTCGGTAACATTGGGCGTGACCCATTTGGCGAGCCGGTGCGCGCTCCCAAGTCGCCAGCGGAGCTGGCGCGCCTGCTAGGCGACGTTGGCGGTGTCTACGGCGTCAATTTCCACGACAACGATCTCGTTCCCATCGACGCTACAGCGGCCGATCGCGACCGCATCGTGCGGGACTTCCAGGCCGCGCTCCAGGAGACAGGTCTCGTCGTGCCTATGGCGACGACCAATCTCTTTACCGATCCGGCGTTTAAGGACGGCGCGTTTACCTCCAACGATCCGAAGGTGCGCGCGTATGCCTTGCAGAAGACGGTCAACGCGATTGACCTTGGCGTGGAACTGGGTGCCAAGCTCTACGTCTTCTGGGGCGGGCGCGAGGGCGTCGAGACAGACGCCAGCAAGAACCCACAGGAGAGCCTCAAACGCTTCCGTGAGGCGCTCAATTTCTTAAGTGATTACGTGCGCGACCAGAAGTATGATCTGAGGTTTGCTCTGGAGCCGAAGCCGAATGAGCCGCGCGGCGATATCTACCTCTCGACGGTCGGCGCGATGCTCGGCTTCATCGCTACGCTCGACCATCCTGAGATGGTCGGCGTCAACCCTGAGGTTGCGCATGAGCACATGGCGGGGCTCAACTTCCTGCATGCTGTAGCGCAGGCGTGGGATGCGGGCAAGCTCTTCCATATTGACCTGAACGATCAGGCATTCGGACGCTATGATCAGGACTTCCGCTTTGGTGCCTACAATCCGAAGTCTGCCTTCTTCCTGGTGAAGTTCCTCGAAGATGTAGGCTACTCCGGCTCGCGCCACTTTGACGCTCACGCATATCGCACAGAGGATTACGAGGGCGTCAAGGACTTTGCGCGCGGCTGCATGCGCACCTATCTCATCCTCAAAGAGAAGGCTGCGCGCTTCAACGCCGACGCTGAGATTCAGGCGTTGTTGAAAGAGCTGAACGCCGACGATAGCTCGACAGCGGCCTACACAGGTAATTACTCCGCGGAGAAGGCTCAAGCGCTCAAGTCGGCTACATTCGACCGCAAGGCGCTGGGTGCGCGTGGCCTCGCCTACGAGCGACTTGACCAACTCACCGTAGAACTGCTGCTCGGCGTGCGCTAACACTGCCTCTGGACGCCACAGCAATGTCTCATTTTATCTTTCGGGGAGGAGACTTCGCTGTGGCTGTGTAACTCCTCCGCTACGTTGGCAACGTGCCACTTGGTTGAAGTTGATTCGCAAAGAATCGAGTAGAGAGAGGATTATGCCCAAAGTCACTTTTCTGGGAGCGGGTAGTGCCGTCTTTGCTCGCCAACTGATCACCGATATTTTGCACATCGATGGGTTGGACGAGGGGACGTTTGCTCTGGTCGATCTCGATGCTGAACGCCTCGACCTGGCACGCCGCATTGCGGAGCGGCTGATCGAGCGCAGCGGCAAACGCTGGCAAGTCGTCGCTTCCACCGAACGTACGGAGGTGCTGGCGGGAAGTGATTTTCTCATCAATACTATCGAGGTCGCTGGTCTTGCCAATGTGCGCCACGACTACGATATTCCGTTGAAATACGGAATCGATCAGTGCATTGGCGATACTATCGGGCCGGGGGGCATCTTCAAGGCGTTGCGCACCGGGCCATCCTGGCTTGCCATTCTCCACGACGCCGAGCGCCTATGTCCCGACGCGCTCGTGCTCAACTACACTAATCCGATGTCGATTCTGACGCTGGCAGCACTGCGCGGCACGACGATGAAGACCGTGGGCTTGTGTCACAGTGTGCAAGGTAGCTCGCGTCAGCTTGCTGACTATCTGGCCGTGCCGTATGAGGAGCTGGAGTGGCGCTGCGCGGGGATCAATCACAACGCGTGGTTCACCGTACTGCGCCACCAAGGGCAGGATATGTATCCGGTGCTGCTGGAGCGGATCACGGATCGCGACCTCTATGAGCGGGATCCGGTGCGTTTCGAGATGGTCAAACACTTTGGTGTGTTTGTGACTGAGAGTAGCGGGCACTTCTCTGAGTATGTACCCTATTTCCGCAAGCGACCCGAGCTGATCGAGCAGTATTGCCGGGCTGGTTACCTGGGTGAAAGCGGGTTCTACGCCAACAATTGGCCGCGCTGGCGTGCCGAGAACGACGCGAGTATCCGGGCGATGCTTGCGGGTGAAGAAGAGCTGCTCTACCACCGCAGCCACGAGTACGGCTCATACATTATCGAGGGCGTGACGCTGCACCGTCCGCAGGTGATCTATGGCAATGTGCGTAACGGCACGAACGCGGCGCTGATCGATAATTTGCCGGATGGTTGTGTCGAGGTAGCTTGTTTGGTGGACCAGAACGGCATCCAGCCGACGCAATTTGGGGCGTTGCCGGAGCAGGTCGCGGCGCTCAACCGGGCGCATTTGGCGGTGCATGCGTTGATGGTAGAGGCGCTGCTAACGCGCAACAAAGAGGCGGCCCGTGCTGCTCTGCTGCTCGATCCGCTGTCGGCGGCAGTGTGCTCGCCAGCGGAGATAAGCGCGCTCTTCGATGAGATGTGGGGGGCACAGGCACCCTATCTGACCTATTTCGATTGACTGTATGTGCGGCACCTTACGATGGTGATAGCCTAAACCATTCAAAGACTATGGGGGACTGCAGGTCGTAGGTTCGTAGCCCGCGGTTGGTGCGTAGACTCACGCGCGCATTGCGAAGCTTGCACTCGGTGTAAAATCCGTCGAGGATCACACAGCGCTGCCGTAGCGAACTACTCAGGCGCGTTGGAGCATGCTGCTCTCCCGCTGGCTCGTCATGGTTTTCGCCAGGAGCATAGAGCCATTGCTCGTAGTCGTCGTAGCCGTCGCGTGAAAAAACGCCAAGGCCGGCAAAGAGGTCGGCAAGCTGCACGAATGGCTCGTCGCGCGATACGACAGGGACGATGCGATCGATTTCAGGGGAACACGTTGACTCACGAGCTACCACCTGCTGCAGGTCACGCTGGATTGCCCGCCAGTCTAACGCTTCCTGTTCGTCAGGATGGAAGCGCCAGCGACGCGCGTCAGGCCAACGTGTGCGGATGACGTGTGCGAAGAGGCGCAAATATGTGCTGCGCAGCCGCTTCATATGATGGGTTCCCTGGCGCTGATCCTCTGATGTTCCTGTATCCCAGGTGAGCACGTTCACGCGCACGGAATCCGCCAATGCGTGGTCGAGTGTCCAGTGCAGGAGTTTTTGAGCGGTGAAGCGATGCTTGGCGCTCCGTACTCGCTCCCACTTGCATTCAGTCGTGTGGCATTCGTGCAGGATGGCGCTTACCTCGGCGCGAAGGGATGGCGCATCTAGCGCGCGCATGCTCACTAGAGCAAGTCCACGGTAGCGCCCGACGTTGTAATGCGCTTCGTCGGCAAAGCCGAGGTAGGTTGTCTCATCGTGACTGGGTGCCATAGCTCATCCACTCATGATAGCTCATCCACTCATGATATTAGAATAGTCGCGTGCGATTCGGCACAGGTGTTGGATCGCACTCAGTATGCAACAGAAGTGTATCGCGTGGTTGTTCATAACGCATGGTTGTCACGGCGTTTGTCGGAAGTTTGGGCCAGTCGGCGGGTATGCTAGCGCTGCCGTGGGAGGCGCTGCGCCACTGGCCCTAGAAGGGCACTGCCAAGGATTAACGCGCCGATGCCGATGGGCGCCCAGATGTAGCCTTGCTCCTCAGCGATGAACAGCGCCCAGACCAGTGCCACCAATCCAATCAAGGTGAGAGGCAGCACCTGATAGACGAGTCCACCCTGGATGGGGATGCGAATCCAGCGCCAAGCGGGAACAGCGAGACGACGACGCGCTGCCAGCACGCCATATAGCAACAGCATTGCTCCGGCGCCGCTTGCCAGCAAAGTGCCAGCGACGGTGGCGACACCAGTGGTACCAAATGTAGCTAGAGCGTAGCCCAGTGCACCAAATAGTATGAGGATGCAGGCGATGATCAGGCCGATGCGGTTCGCGCGGCGTGCGGGTTGCTCTAAGACAGGAGAGAAACCCTCGCTCGTCAGTGGGTGGAGTGGATCGCTGGAGCGGGCTGCAGGACTCGCGGGGACGCGGGTGAGCAGCCATGCGCCGAGAGCGGCCATGCCCACGGCGGCCAGTGGAACGAGGCGTAGGAGCCAGAGTGGGAGGTGCCACAACTCGAAGGGTAGGAACAGCAATACAGGAAGCGCCAGGACACAGAGGATACCCAGGCATCCGGTGAGCGTTCCCCGGTCGAGGTGAGGCTGTAATGGCTGCTCACCTCCGTATGTTGGATTTCTATCTGATTCGTTGGTGGAGGGCATCATGCCAGAGTTGCCTCGGGATGTCGTGCAGCATGTGCATTGCTTGGGTCACGCCAGCGCCGCTCACGCTCGGCGCGGAGACGGGCGATCAATGCTTGATAGCGGCCGGGCTCGGCACGTCTGCGCCGGTGGCCATCCCAACGGCGTCCTTTTTCTGCATTACACTTTCTGTGGGTGATGCCGAGGTTGTGCAGATCGTTTGTACCGCCGAGGCTGCGGGGCTGTATGTGCTCGATGTCAGCGCCCTCTCCTGTGTCGGCATCGAAGCGTAACGGCCCGCCGCAGATGAGACACTTGCCAATCCAATCGCGCTTGTGGAGCGTGAAGGTGGCGTCGGTCTCGGCGATGCGAGCCATCAATTGCATGGTTGACATGGCCGTCGCGTCTCCCTTTCAGCCTGCTCGTATTGTTATGTGGTGGTAGATCTTGTGTAGTAGGAAAGGCTAACGAAACCTATATATGCAGTACACAGCATAAACCGGTGGGACATGATACGCCAAGGTGTGTAACCTCCTGGCGTAATGCTCGATAGGGAAGGTACACCTGGATGGTGGCATTCGCTGGTTCGGATGTGGTACTGATGGAGATGGCATCAGGTGGGAGGTTGGCACGTGATGCAGCGGAGGCCACGAGTGCATGACGGCGACCTGACAGTCTCAAGCGTGCCCAGCGAACCGCGAAATTCGAGCCGCATGCACGAACTGGATGACATTTATGTCACGTATTTGCCTGCCATCTATCGCTTTATCTATGCGAGGGTTGGCAACCGCGAGGAGGCTGAGGACTTGACGTCCCAGGTCTTCCTGAAGGCGCTACGTGGTATGGATGAAGCACGTGATGTGCAGAGTATTCAAGGTTGGCTCTTCCAGGTGGCGCGAACCACCATTGCCGATCACTGGCGAGCATTTTACAGGCTGCATGTCGGCTCGCTCGATACGCTCGTCGCCGCTGGGTGGGAAGCGCCTATTGGTGACCCTGCGCTTCCATCTGGTGATGTTGAGGTACGTGCGCAGCAGATTCTCCACCTCCTGCCGCCGCGCTATCGCGAGGTGCTTACCTATCGTTTCCTTATGAACTATTCGATCCGCGAGGCGGCGGAAAAGATGCGGTTGACTGAGGCGAACGTGAAGGTGCTTCAGTTTCGCGCGCTCAAGAGCGCCGCCAAGCTCGCGTTGGAGAAGGACGAGGGCAGCAGAGAGACGTAGATTCTAGAATTCTGGCACGTCCCTGGCACTCGTTTTTGATGCCATAATGCCGAGAGCGGGATGGGCATCGTTCTGCAGTCGTGACGTAACACAAGTTTAGCGGAGTTTGCATGGGCTCACCTCGCGATGGAGAAAACAACAGCATACCGGATAGACCGCGCGATATGGGCGACGAGCGGGTGGATGACGGTGACCTGGAGTTTGATGGCGGCTCTGGGGCTGATGCTGACGAGGGTAATGCGATGTTGGCGGCTGAGAGCGTCGAACAGTATGTGCGTCTGCACCAACACATCGAGCGGCTGCGCGCCGATCGCGCGCCGTTGCAGCCCGATACGCTCTCGGCTGATGAGGTACAGGCCTACCAGATGGCGGCGTTTTTCCGTGCGGCTGCGCCAGATGCCGCTGAGCCAGATGCAACCTTCGTCGCTAATCTGCGCAAGCGCCTGGCTCAAGAGGCTACTGGAGCACGAAGTGGAGATGCGCTAGGGACGGCACACCCAATCGAAAGAACTGAACAGCCAACGGCACGGCGGCGATCTGAGGTTACACGGCGGGGGCTGCTGGGTGTGGGCCTTGGTGCGGCGGCCGCATTTATTGGCGCCGCCGCAGGGACTGCCGTCGAGCGTGGGCTTGAGGGGCACGGCACGGGTGTAGCAACACCGCCGGCTGTGTCGATTGTACCGGACGGCCGTGGGATATGGGTGGCGGTTGCCAAGGTGGAAGAGGTGCCTTTGGGCGGTGTACGGAGGTTCGCTACCGATTCGATAGCAGGCTTCGTGCGGCATACAACGGAAGGATTTAGCGCGCTTTCCGGTGTGTGCACGCATATGGGATGCCTGCTGCAATGGAATGGTGGGGCGCGCACGTATGATTGTCCGTGTCATGGTGGGCGTTTCACGGAAGATGGAACTTCGGCGGCAAGCTCACCGGTAGTGTATCGTCCGCTGCCGACGGTCGCGACGAAGGTGGAAGGTGGGCATGTCTGGGTCTACGCTGCTCAACCGGTGGCCGCGCCATCAGGGACAGACGCCGTTCCACCCTATTCGGGCGATACTGATACTGCATCTGGGAACTCAGCAACACCCAGCGCAACCAGCAATTGGTCGCGTTAAGGCGAGTATGCAGGACTAGATACGGAAACGTGAAGGTAGGATTCCGATGGCCTCGCGATACTTAGCCACAGTGCGGCGGGCGAGTGGTAATCCATGCTCATGCAGGAGCGCTGCAAGGTCTTCATCGCTGTAAGGTTTCTTGGCGTCCTCTGAGGTGATGAACTCTCGAAGCATGTCCTTGGCCGCGAGAGAGCCATCGAAGAAGTCATCGAAAGGAATTGTGCGCCCGCTGGGCAGTAGAACATATTTGTTGGCGGTAGCGCGGCTGACGGTGGATTCGTGTAGGCCGACATGGTTGGCAAGCTCGCCGCGCGTCAGTGGGCGCAGGTGGCGAACGCCCTGCTCGAGGAAATCGTGCTGGAATTCGATGAGCGCGTTGGCGATGAGGCTGAGTGTCTCCCAGCGCTGGCGAATACAGTCCATAAAGAAGCGGGCACGCGTAGCATATTGACGGACATGCTGGCGATCTTGCTCGTTGATAGCGCTGCGCGCAGCGGCGGTTCTGTTCTGGCGGTAGAGCTGGGAATACAGGGAATTGATGTCGAAACGGAACCGGCGTTGCTCGACGATCTCGGCCTCGAAGCCGTGTTCGGTGCGCCGAATAACAACATCGGGCCGCACAAGAACGCTCCGCTCAGATCCAAGGGTGAGCCCAATGTCGGGGACGTCGGCTGACTCGAAGGTGTGCGCGGGGTACGGGTTGAGGTTAGAGCGGATGAAACGCCACGCCTGTTTGACCTGGGTACTGCTGACACCAATCTCGCGAGCTATATCTGCGAAGTGTCGCTCGCCGAGTGCTACCAGGTGACTCTCTAACAGAAGGCGAGCCGCAGGCGGCACTTTACCCTGCTCCTCGAAGGTGTGCAGCTGGATCAGCAGGCACTCTCTGAGATTACGGGCACCGATGCCGGGCGGATCTAACGTTTGGAGGGCGGCAAGCACTGCATCGACTCGTACTTCGGGAATCCGCAACGTTTCGGCGACTTCGGCTGGGGAGACAGTCACATAGCCATGTGAGTTGAGGCTGCCGACGAGATATTCGGCTATGGGTTCGTCCATGTCGTCGATGATGGCGCAGAGCTGTCGCATCAGGTGGTCATGGAGCGTGGCGCCCGTGCGTACGAAGTCGAGCGGGTCATAATCGCTATCTTCGCCAACAGCGAGATCGACACTGTGAATCGGGCCATCATCGTCCCAATTGGCCAGGTCACGGCGTGGATCGGCATCATCGTTGCGCGAGCGATCACATGTGGGGCAAAGGCCGGAGCGCAACGGTGAGCCGCAGCGCTGGCACTGGGCCAGCTCATCTACTTCGAGTGCCGGATTCTCGCTGAGCTCGCGGGCGATAGATTGCTCTAACTCTTCGGCTGAACATTGCAGGATCTTGATCGACGCGATGAGTTTAGCCGAGATGGTGAGCGACTGCTGCGTCCCAGGGAGCTGTGCTTGTTCCAAATACATGATGTATCAACCCGCTTCATACTGATCTACTGCCGGGCTCATCCTGGTGTCCGGTTATGCCAGGGATATGTATCTTGGTTACTGCCAGGCGCAACTTGAGCGATAGGTTGCGCCTGGGAAATCCTATGGCATGAAATACTATCCGATTCCGAGCTCCCAGCGGGCATCTTCGCTCATGCGGTCAGGCGACCAGGGCGGTTCATAGGTCAGTGTAACCGTGCATGCTTCAACGTTGGGAACATCTTTTACACGGCCCTCGACCTCAGCCATCACTTCCGGCCCGACCGGGCAGAAGACAGCAGTGAGTGTCATCGTGATGTCGACCTTTGGCCCCTCGATGCGTACATTGTAGATGAGCCCAAGATCGACCACATTGACGGGGATCTCGGGGTCATAGCACTCGCGCAGAGCAGCAAACACCTCGTCCACATCAATGTTTGTTTCGCCAATTATTTCCACAGGCGTCGTTTCTTCCGCCATTGTCCTATACTCCTCATTTCTACGGAAGCCGCTTTCAATTGGGAGGCATTGCGCCGCACTGCTGACTCACCGTATCTACCATGCATTCCCTTCACTATACTCCGAATGAGCAGCGGGGTCAAAGCGCCGCGAGCAGCGTGACAAGTGGGCGCTCTTGTGTGAAACGTTCTAATTCAGTGAGCGCGGCGAGGAGTGCAGGCGTCATAGGCACCTTTTCCGTTGACCGAGCCTCCCGCACCTGCTCCAGCGAAAAGAATTCACCACCCTGCGTCTCGGTGGGATGGAAGTGAAACGGACCATCTGAGCGGGCGAGAAAGACGGCGGTCATCTCCGTCTCCATGTCGGAGTGTACCAGCGTCTTGCTTACGAAGGTCAACGGTAGCGAGACGCCCAACTCCTCGCTCGCTTCTCGTGAAGCGGCGGTTGCGTAGTCCTCACCACTATCGACATGGCCGGAGGCCGAGGCGGAGTAGTAATCAGGGAAGAGATCTTTACTCTGTGAACGATGCTGCAGGAGGAGCCGGCCATTCGAACTGAAGACAAGCACCTGTACACTTCGATGCAGCAGCGACGGATTGCGGTGTGCATCGCCCCGCCGCACGCGACCGATCACACGGTCGTCAACGTCGATCAGATCAAAGATTTCATCCGGGTTGTCACCGGATGGGGTAGAGCGTTTGGGCGGCATATGTCTCCTTGCATCCCCTCTCAATCTAGCAGTGTGACATGGGGACTCGTTTAGCATAATAGGAGTTCTGGACTACTTCAAGGCATCGCCGCTTATGAAAGCGATGGTGTCCTGCTTTCTGGACGATGACCCCGTAATAGTGTCCTACTCAGTGTATATCAATGCTGGTGATCTGCCGCAGTCGCCGCATCTCAGGCCAGATGAGGGCGACCACGATGACGACGAGGATTGTGCCAACGCCGCCACCTATGACTGAGAGGACGGGGCCGATGAGGGCTGCGGTGAGGCCGGACTCGAAACCGCCTAGCTCATTGGAGGCGCCCACGAAGACGTTATTTACCGCGGAGATGCGCCCGCGGAGATCGTCGGGTACGTGTATCAAGAGTAGCGTGCTGCGGATGACGACGCTGACATTATCAAGTGCGCCAAGCACCGCAAGCATGGCAAGCGATAGGAGAAATGAGCGTGAAATGCCAAAGACGATGGTGGCAATGCCAAATCCCGCGACTGCCCAGAGGAGTGTCTTGCCGGCGTGCCTCAACGGGGGTAGGTGTGCAAGGGTGAGAGCCATGCCGACCGCACCTAGAGATGGGGCTGCACGCAAGAGGCCAAGACCTGCTGCGCCGACATGCAGATAGTCGTCGGCGAAGATTGGCAACAGCGTCACCGCGCCACCGAAGAGGACGGCGAAGAGATCCAGCGTGATGGCTGCCAGGATCACTTTGCTGCGACGGATGAAACCGACGCCGGCAAGCATGGACTGCACGGTGGGTGCCTCGTCGGCGTGTGATTGCTGACGGCTGCGCATCACGGTGGTCATGACGACTACGATAATGTTGGCGAGCGCTACCAATAGGTATACCGGCGTGGCACTATGATTAAGGGCAATGAGTCCGCCGCTGAGTGCTGGGCCGATCACAGCAGCAACTTGCCATGAGCTACTGCTCCAGGTGGCGGCATTCGTAAAGATAGCAGGAGGGACCGTCTGCGGGAGAAGCGTCGAACTCGCAGGGCCAGCGAATGCGTTCGCCATGCCGATCAAGAGCAGGCTACCATAGAATAGTGGCAGCGAACCGTGACTGTACGACAGGAGGGCTAGGCCGATGGCACCCAAGGCAAGCAGGACTGCCGTGCCGAGTACGATGCGCTTGCGCTCGAAGCGGTCTGCTATGTGGCCGGCTGGGAGCGCGAGCATGAATATTGGCAACACCTGGACCAGTCCGACGAGGCCGAGCGCGAGCGCCGAGTGCGTGCGCTCGTACAGCTCCCAGCCGACGGCGACGCCTAACATTTGCTCGCCAAGCGCCGCAAGAAAGCGCCCAGCGGCGAGTAGGCGAAACTCGCGGAAACGCAGCGCAGCATACGCATCGTACGTCGAGGAACTGGTTGGTACGGATGAAGAGAGCAAGGCTGGCGCAGCGGCTGGCTTTGGTAGTGCATCTCCCAGCGACTGTGTGAGTGTCGAATGCTCTGTAGGGTAAAGCTGAGCACCGGATGTATCTCGCTCATGTGCTTGTTCGCCTGTACGATTCCTGTCCGTTGTATCCACTATCCCCGTCTTTCGTGTAGATCAGCGTCGCTGCGCCGAAAATCGTACGCCTGTCTAGGAGAGACGAGGTGCGCTGTGACGTGCTTCATTGCGAGGCAACTTGTCCCTTTATCGACTATGCCCACGACGCACGCATCTGGGCAGTGTGAGATGGCAGTGAATGGGAGGGTGGCGCGCTGGGGCGTGGCTGCCGAGCGAAAAATTCTCATCAGTGCATCGTACTCCGATGTGATTGTGACATGTAGCACGCGAAGGCGTGAGGGGGATAGGAACAGCGGGTCTCTGTGGCTCTTCGCCTCGGGGTTCCGGCAGGGCGTAGCCACGGACGCGACCTGCATCATTACGAAACACGGGTGAGCCCGCCTGGCGGCGTTTTGTCACCGAACCGCTGCGTGCTTCGGTGGGTGTGGGGAGCCTCGCTAGCGCGCAGAAGCGCGCAGCGCGGGCAGCAGAGTGGCGGCCCGCAGGAGATGTGGGGGAGTGGGTCGCGCTGGTAACGCATGCCGATTTCGTCGAGATGTTCGTCGCCCACTACATTGGCATACCGCTGGGGTATATGGCTGGTGTGCGTCCCACTGATCTAGATGGATAGTGCCGTAGCGTCGCTGTTGACTTTTCATCCCGATCCGAAGCAGCCGCCAAGTCTGCTCTACTTCAATTGGACATCGCCTACGTTGTGGCAGGCGGCGGCAAATGGGATTAATAGCTGGGTGTGTTTGCTTCCTATGCGATGAGGGCGTTCCCTGATAGGAGACGCCCTCGTTGTGTGGTTCATCTCGAACCGGCACGTGATACCTGAGAAACGGTGTACGGCTACGCCATGCCAGACTGCATCTGGGGCGACAGCCCTTCTTCCTCAGCCTCGGCGGCGGAGAGCGGCGCGGCGATGGATTCGAGCGACTTGCGCTCAGCATTGACACCGAAAATGATCTCCACTACACCGGCGGCAGCCATAAGGGCAGCACCGAAGAGATAGCCATAGAACAGGTTGATCGGCTTACCTGTACCGATGAGCGCGCCGAAGATCACTGGCGCGAGTGCGCCGCCAATAGCAGTGCCAATCGCGTAGAAGAACGCGATGGCCATGGCGCGTGTCTCCAGCGGAAAGATTTCACTCACCGTTAGATAGGCTGAGCTGGCGCCCGCTGATGCGAAGAAGAAGATGATCGACCAGCAAATGGTCTGTGTCACCGCATTCAGGATGCCCTGCAGGAAGAGCCAGCCAGTGATCGCCAGTAGGACGCCTGAAATGATGTAGGTGAAACTGATCATTTGCCGTCGCCCAATGGTGTCGAAGAGTCGCCCGATGGTCAGCGGCCCCAAGATGTTGCCGATGGCAAACGGGATCAGATACAAGCCGACAGTGTTGGAGGGTATGTGATAGAACGTGCTGAGCACCAGGGCATAGGTGAAGAAGATGGCGTTGTAAAGGAACGCCTGCCCTGCCATTAACGAGAGGCCCAAGACAGCCCGTTTGGGATAGAGCTTGAACATGGTGTGGGCAATTTCGCGAAAGCTTACGGTGCCGCGTGGACGAATGCGGATGGGTGGCCCCGGCGGAGGTAACGACGTGACGTGTTCGTCCTTCATCACTTCGGTTTCGATCATGCGAACAACTTGATTGGCTTCATCGAAGCGGCCATGCATCATGAGCCAGCGCGGACTCTCGGGTACGTGTCGCCGCACTAACAGGATCGCCAGGCCGAGTATGGCGCCCATGCCGAACGCAAGGCGCCAGCCAACATTGATAGGCAGAAAGTTGGGATTTAGCAGGACAACCGTGGCGGCGGCGCCGACTGCCGTGCCGACCCACCAGGTGCCGTTGATGGCGAGGTCAGTCCACCCGCGTACGCGTGCAGGGATAAGCTCGTCGATGGCTGAGTTAATCGCGGCATATTCGCCACCGATGCCTGCACCTGTGAGGAACCGGCACGCTGCGAACCACACGAAGTTCATTGAAAACGCCGTGAGCACTGTTGCAACGAGATACAAGCCCAGGGTAATCATGAAGAGTCTCTTGCGTCCCCATTTGTCGGTGAGGCGTCCGAAGAACAGAGCACCAAGCACGGCACCGATCAGGTAGGCTGTACCAGCACCTGATACTTGCACGTCGCTTAAGTGTAGTGTTTCTGGCAGCGTCAACACACTCGCGATGGAGCCGACAATTGTCACCTCCAGGCCGTCGAGAATCCAGGTGATGCCTAAGGCGATGACTACGAGCCAGTGCCACCTGCTCCATGGTAGCCGATCCATCCGGGCGGGAATGTCCGTGACGACTGCCTTGACACCTCTCGTCCCCGTATTCTCTGCCTGCATGCTATAGGGAGCGCTTGCCATGCTGATACGACTCCTTTACTACTCTCTTGTCTGCTCAATGGCGAGCCTACTGAGAGATGCGTATGATGCATGCGCATATGCTCACGTCTCGAAGCTCGCTCTGTGCAGTTTCCCTCTCTGAGTAAATGTTTCTCATCGTACCTTGCCACATCCTGTGGTCGCTCTTTCGCGATGGTGCAATGTGAAAACTGATGGCAGAATCCATACCACAGCCAGTATAGCAATCATGTGACAATTTCGGAGAGTCCAGGTGTGTTGTGGGTATGTGGGAATCGTAGCGGGTGCGAATATGCTCCATCACATGAGATGATGCGGTATGATGAGCTATGGTGCGGCATCATGGCCAGCGCCAATCACTTCAGGAGAACAAGACATCGCATGTTGCGCACATTACTCAACGGAAAGATTCACCGCGCCACCGTGACGGGTGCGGATCTGCACTATATTGGCTCTATCACCCTGGATCCCGTACTTATGGAGGCGGCAAATATTCTGCCTTTCGAGCGCGTCCAAGTCGTGGATATCAGCAATGGCAACCGGCTCGAAACCTATGCCATTGAGGGAGAGCGTGGCGGGGGCGTGGTTCAGTTGAATGGGGCTGCTGCCCATCTCGTCCAAGTGGGCGATCTGGTTATTGTCATGTCGTATGTTCAGGTGGAGGATCCCGTTCCACCCAATTGGAAGCCGCGTGTCGTCCTAGTGGATGAGCACAATCACATCGATGGCAAAGGGCACATGCCTATCACAGGTGGCGTTGAACTCGATGTGGATGCTGTGTTGCCGTAACGATATGGCGAACACGAGATGCACGGATCGATTCTACTTCAGGGTCAGATCAGTTTGAGTAGGTGACGCTGCTGTCCGGCGTGGAGTGTTTAGCCAGTTTGGATACGGGGGCGGTATTGTAGCGCCTCGGCCAGATGAGGCGCGGCGATGACGTCTGAACCCGCAAGGTCGGCGATGGTGCGCGCGAGCTTGAGGATACGGTGGAAGGCACGGGCCGAGAGTTGGAGGCGTTGCATAGCAGCCTTGAGCAGGGGCTCAGCCGCTGGCTCGACATCACAGAACTGGCGTACCTCGGCAGGCCCCATGTCGGCATTGCAGGTAATGCGGGGAAGGGTGGCAAAGCGTCGCGCCTGGCGCTCACGTGAGGCCAGCACCCGCGCTCGTACATCGGCAGAATGCTCACCTGCCCGCCGGTCGGTGAGCTTCTCGTATTCTACGCGAGGCACTTCGACGTGAATGTCGATCCGGTCGAGCAGGGGACCGGACAGGCGTTTCTGATAGCGCGCAATCGTGGTGGGAGAGCAGGTGCACTCGCGTGTTGGGTCCCCGAGATAACCGCATGGGCAGGGATTCATTGCTCCGACGAGCATGAAGTTAGCAGGGAAAGTGACGGTGCCCTGGGCACGGCTAATCGTGACGACATGGTCTTCTAGCGGCTGGCGCATCACCTCCAGGACGTTTTGACCAAACTCTGGCAGCTCATCGAGGAAGAGTACGCCGCGATGGGCGAGAGAGATCTCACCGGGACGTGGCATGCGTCCACCGCCGACGAGGCCCGCATGGCTGATGGTGTGGTGTGGTGAGCGGAACGGACGTTGATTGATCAGCGGTTCGTCTGTTGCAAGCAATCCGCTCACACTGTAGAGCTTGGTGACATCCAGTGCTTCGTCCAAGGTGAGATGCGGCAGGATGGAGGGCAATGTGCGGGCGAGTAAGGTCTTGCCAGAGCCGGGAGGGCCCGACATGAGAATGTTGTGTGCTCCACTAGCCGCCACCTCCAGCGCGCGCTTGACATGTTCCTGGCCACGGACATCAGCAAGATCGTAAGGATAGAGCGTGTCGCTAGTATTGGTAAGCAGGGATGGGTCGGGTACGTATGGCGTAATGAGCTGCTCGCCGCGCAGGTGAGCCGAGAGCTGCGCGAGGTGTTGGACAGGGTAGACAGTGACATCTTCGACCAGTGCCGCCTCGGGTGCATCTATAGCAGGGACGAAGACAGACGAGAGCTGACGTTCGCGAGCCATGGTGACCATGGGCAGGATGCCGTGTGTATGGCGCAGGCTGCCGTCAAGACTGAGCTCGCCAAGGAAGAGACAGTCGTCTGCCATGGCAACGGCGCCGCTGGCGCTGAGTGGAGCAATTTGCTCGGAAGCCATCATAATGGCGACCGCAATGGGCAGATCATAGGCGGGGCCAGCTTTGCGTAGGTCAGCGGGGGCGAGGTTGACGGTGATACGGCGTAGTGGGAAGATGCCGCCGCTATTCTTGATGGCGGCGCGCACACGTTCCTTGGCTTCGTTGACGGCGGTGTCAGGGAGACCAACGATGGTAAAGGCGGGTAGTCCATGGCCAATGTCCACTTCGACTTCGACGCGGGCCCCTTCCAACCCTATTACCGCACATGTACTCGCCTTTGCTAGCATGCTGCCATCCTTCCAGTGGGACTCCGTCTGTTGCGTGTCGCCTGCTATTTGCGCGCGAGCGCCACATGCTCGCTCTGGCGCCATTATCGCCTTTTCCGTCGTAATGTCAACAGCAGCCGAGATGCATCATAGTGCATGAAACTCGGCAGTTGGAATGGTGGAGTTGGCACACAACGTGTGGTACATTTGGGCACAATGATAGCCTGAGCGAGATTTTGGCATTGCGTGTCGTAGCGAGGAATGCTGCTCATGCGTCGTAGTAATGAGTACGTCATGCTCCTTCTTAGGAGGAAATGTATGCTTGCTGGTGTGGAGTGTGTATTCAACCTGAGGCAGTGGTATCTCTCCACAGATAGTTCGGATGCTGATTCGTTATAGACATCGAGACGACGTAAATGGGAAGGGTAGGAGCCGATGGTCTGGCAGGACGTGTTTCCTAACGTTGGGCCGAAGCTGGATGCTGAGCACGAGCGCGAACTACGTCTGGTGGAGCAGGCACGCGCAGGAGCTGATTGGGCTCTCGCCGCACTGATAGCACGATATCAGCCGCCGGTTACCCGCTACCTGACGCGCCTCACTGGCAGTCCTACGAAAGCACGAATCCTTGCCGAGCATGTTTTCATACGGATGGAGCGGCGACTGCATGGGTCGCAGGGTGGGCGGCAGCTCCGCCTATGGCTATTGCGCGCGTGCACCGAAGCAGGGCTTGAGATGTTACGAGGGCCACGAGAAGCGAAGAGCCCGCGACTTGTGGAATCACGCAGACCTGTAGGATTGCTACCCAGCGGCAACTCACCCGCGGTTAACTTCCTACGTGCTGGGTTGGGCAAGCTCGCCACAGTGACGGGATCGACTAGTCGCCAAGTGCGCAAGCTAATCTGGGCCGATGTTGCGGAAAGTGAGACACAGCCACGTCATGCTCATAGGGGCACTGACCACACACGAGTTGACCAGGTAGAGACAAATATCGCTGACGGCGAAGGGCAGCCCGAGGTGGACGAAGGTGACGCGCCCGATCCGCGCGAGGCGTTGCGTCATCGGATGGTGCGTGCCGTCTTGGCTGAGCTTCCGTACGGGGACGCGCAGTGCCTGGCACTACACCTGGTTGCTGGGCTGAACCAGGCAGAGGTCGCGCTGGCGCTTGGCATCACCGCGAGTGCGACACGTCGGCGCATTGTACATGGACTTACACTGTTCGCACAGCGCTATACTGCTGCTGCTGCGAGCTTGGGCCTCCCACTCGACTTCTTCGAGACACAAGTTGAGGTGCCTGCTGGTGATGGCCCCCGAATCGACGGTGCCGAGCGGAATATGTCAATGGTAGAGGCCCTCGCAGATGATCTCGAAGTCGATACGCTCACTACGAACGAGCATATCGCCATGCATCCATTCGGAAAGGATGATGGGGCGCTCATATGGAATGGGCGAATTCATGATGATATGGCACCTGAGGTCAACGATGCCGCGACGAAGCCACCTGTAGAGGCCGAGTCCTTGATTGTCGAGACCTCACTGGCGCATGTCGGTGAGCCACTAGAGGTTCCTGAGCCGGTGGCAGCGCTCCCGCCTCCACCAGATATTCCTCTCGCGGTGAGGGATGTGTGGGTAGAGGCCGAGGCCTATGCTTCCGCCGATGCTGACATTGTGCACTCGTTTCCTTTGACGTTAGAAGAAATTGCGTTGCCGGCAAGTGTGTATGATGGCGAATCACAGTTGCCGGTAGACGGAGCACCTTGTCTCGCTCAGGTGGTAAACGATGAAACTACTTCCCCCGATTCAGGTGCCGGAGCCAAGAAGGCTGTCGACGCAAACGCCTCAATCGAGGCACGGGCGGTACCAGTCTTAACGGAGTCGACGGCACTTGATGTGCCACACGACGAAGCAACATCCGCAGAGTATAGTGAGGATCGTCTCGATAGCAGGGAAAGCGAGCCTGCCTCGATATCGTCGGGGCATGTTGATATGGGACGTGGCGCCCGTGTGGTGCCGGTGTTGACGAAGGCGCCGCCGGCGAGCGACTTGGCCCTTGAGAATTTGGGGGAAGCCAGAGTCGTGCCTGTATTGACCGCATCGCTCTCTGGGGATCGAGTGACTCTGGCGCACATGCTGCATCGCGGGGAAGAGACGAATATAGGAAGCGATGCGGGTGCAGGGATTGATGCTGCCGACGCGGAGCACCCAACTGAGCAGCCGCAAGTTGCCCTGGCGGGACGAAGTGGAACATCAGGAGAGATCGCTAGCGAAACGTTATAGATGTTATCATGATATGTGGCAGGCAAGGGCTTAGCGCCCTCGAAGCGACGTTTGCGCCCTGTTGGGCGTGTTCGAGCCCAGGCTCACGCCAGATGAGAGGTCGCGTGGGCGAGGAGTGTCGGGATGCCGGATGTTCTTCAACCATCCGTTCGGATACAACGAGTCACCACGCGGCGTCGCAGTCTGCGTACTTTGCAATGCCCACTTGAGCCGGAACTGCTGGTCGCAGAGTTCGCCGGTGAGCTGCCTCCTGATGTGGCGCTGGCCGTGCGCGAGCATATTGCCGTTTGTGAGACCTGTGGTGCGCGGTCACAGGCTCTCCGTGCGCCTTATGAACTACTGTCCTCGCTGGGAAATGAGCCAGTCGCGATGGTGCCCGACTTGCGTGATACGGTGCGCAAACGCGCAGGGCGGGGACGGCTCTATCGCGGCACGCTACGTATAGCGGCTGCCATCGGACGGGGGGGTGCCATTGGAATTGCAGGTGCGGTCGGCATCGCCGCGCTAGTGGCACTGCTCGTGGTGGGTGTGCTGTTCTCAGTGAACGCTTACAGTGTCTCCCGGTCCGCCAACAGGCTCAATGGCGTGCCAGCGGCGGCATCGTCTGGTATGTTGCTTGCTCTCACAGATAAGTTGATAACTGTCACCGGTTCTGATGGCCAGAGTTGGCAGGTGGCTGAAGTTATTGCAGTAGACGAGCAGAGCGGCGTGGTGCAGCGATCGCTGCCTAACGCTATTGGCCTACTGCGCATCGCCGGAAATGCAGATATGCCGACGGCAGCCAGTGTCTCACCTGATGGCAAGACTATCTATGAGGTGACCGCCCGCGATGCGAATGGCAGGCAGGCGCTGGTCGCATTCGACAGCTCCACTGGGGATCTACGCTTTGCCACAAGGCTGACTCAGCCAGGTGCTACTTCGCTGCCAGCAGGCGTGCACGCCGATGCGTTAGCAATTTCCGGCGATGGTGCCATTGTATATGTCGGGCTGCATGTTGTTGATCCCGCGGCAGATAGTGTGCGTGCACTCGCTGTGAATGCGCGGACAGGTGCCATTCGTGGAGGTGTGCGGGCGCAATTTACGAGAGTAATACCTGCACCGCCTCCGGCAGGTAGCTTACCCGTTTCGGCGTTCCCGACGGCTGTGCCGCACATTGACGCCAGCTCATTCAACGTGACGCAGGGCGCAAACGATAGCCTGGCACTTTCCGAAGATGGTCGCTGGCTTTTCGATGTGGTGTTGATCTCCGACTATGCGGCACACCGTTATGCCGTAGTGCGGCGCATTGACACAAGCACTGGGCTAACTGTGCAGGAGTTAGCTCTGAGTGGTGACTTCACATTATCGGAGCTCGTCATGGGCGTTGTATCTGGTAGCTCGCATGGGCCATCGACTACCACTCCGCAAACGCATCTCTATCTGATGAAGGGTAGCCCTGATGCGCAATGCTTTGTGCTCGATTCGGGGGCACACGGCCCAATTCTGCTCGGTTTCATTGCGCTCGGTGGGCCTGCAGCTCCGGCGAACATCACATTTAGCGGCGCACTTAGCATTAGCCCGGCGGCGGATGGTACGCATGTGTTTATGACACAGGATGCAACAGCCGCAGATGGTGCAATTACCGGCCATGATCTCTGGCTGGTGGATTCGCACAATATGACGGTAGTGGCACGCAGGAGCGACGACAACTCAGCTGATGCTGTGCTTGCCAATTCCTCGGCCGATCAGAATGCGCAGACATTCCTGCTACGCGGTGGGACAGTGATGCTCGTATCGCCAGATCTTGGAGGGGCACAGCATCAGTGGCTGAGTCTGAGCGATGGGCACCCTGTCATACAACTGCTCGGTACGATCAGTGGCTAGGCGAAGGCCGAGTTGGTGGAGAGGCCAAGACGGTGACAACGACATTGTGCTGGCCTCTCGATGTCTCAGGTCTACAAGCTGGATGCATTGCTGGATGTTCCAGGCTTGATGCGGCTTATTCCTTTGGTCTGGTACTCGTCATTTGTGACGGCTCGATAGGGCGACGCGCTTTACGACGATATCCAGCCAGGCCGTGGAGGTCGTAGAGCGCCTTGATGATGGCCTCTTCGTTCCAGCGGAAGTCAATGGGCTGGGGCTGGCCGAGGTTGTCTACGATGCCATCACTGCCGGTGAGCGCGACAAGCACGGTAGAAGCGCACTGCGCAACGGCGTCGAGGTCGTAGCCGCCTTCCTGCACAGCGAGAAGGCGGCCTTGACAGTAGCGATCGGCGATCTCAGCCACTTCGAGGGTGAGGTCCGAGTAGTCGGCGGTGCTGAGTCGCATCTCCGCCAGCGGGTCACGCCAGTGGGCATCGAACCCAGCAGAAAGCAGCACCACATCCGGCTTAAAACGATCGGCGACCGGCCAGAGCACTTGTCGGAAGATGGGATCGTAGACGCTCCAGCCGGACTCGGCTGGTAAGGGTACATTGACGGTGGCACCCAGTCCCGGGCCTGCGCCACGTTCGGTGGAGTTGCCGGTCCCTGGATAAAGTGGGAATTGGTGGGTAGAGAAGTACAGTACGTCGCCATCTTCGTAAAAGATGTCTTGTGTTCCATTGCCGTGGTGAACGTCGTAGTCGACAATGAGGACGCGCTGCCAGCCCCAACGCCGCTGCGCATAGCGGGCGGCGATGGCGATGTTATTGAAGATGCAGAAGCCCATGCCGGTGCTGCTTGTGGCGTGGTGGCCGGGGGGGCGGACGAGCGCGTAGCCATTGCGAGCACTGCCCTCGCCGATGGCGTCAAGCGCGACAAGGGGCGCACCAGCGGCAAGCGTAGCCGCACGATAGCTGCCGGACGATATGTACACTTCATTGGCGAATCGTTGTGGATCGCCATCCGGGCCGTAGCGCTCAATTAAGGAATCGACAGCGCGGCGCAAGCGCTCGACGTAGCGTTTGTCATGGACCGCGGTGATCTCGTCGTGGGTGGCGGAGCGAGGCGTTAGCCGCAAGATATGCTCGGCGGGCAATGTCCCTTGCTCGATGAGGGCATCGATCATTGCGATACTGCGCCTCAGACGTTCGGGCTCTTCAGGAAAGCCATCTGGAACGTGATGATCCAGGAAAGCAGGGTCATAGACGAGAGCCGTAGGGAGACGATTGGAGGACGACTCGTCGATTGGGGCGTCTACCGGATTTGTCTTTGATTCGGTGTTTTGCGACTGGTCAAGTGGATCGGATTGGTCTGCCACGCACGTACTCTCCCTGTTTGCCCGTTGGCTCACGTACCCACACTTGGTATCGTGAGACGCTTCCATATGGCTACCACATGGCCGCATCGCTGTCAAAGTCTTGCCGCAAGCTGGAGTGTGGACGCACAGTAGATGTTGAGGGACAGGCGCTTCCTACCCAGAAACCGCGCTGCAATTTATGAGGAGGCCTTGGCAGCGCACGGTATTTTCTTATCGCTAGGTGGTATATCCACGGCAGTTGTGGGGACTTGGGCATTGATGTGAGAGAGGTTGGGGCAAACGTAAGGGTGAATAAAGACATGCGGACAGTGGCGCACATGGCGCACTATATTACAAAGAGGTGTATGTGACGTGTAGAGGCTCCTCAATGGTTTAGGAGCAATAGAATGAGGAATAGAGAAAAGACATGCAAGAGCAGTTAGCCCCGCGCTTGATGGGAATATTCGCGCATCCAGATGACGAATCATTTGGGATGGCGGGCACGATGGCCCGCGCAACAATGGGTGGCCACACAGTCGCGATCGTTTGCGCTACTCGTGGCGAGGAAGGGAAGATCGCAGATCCATCACTCGCAACGCAGGAAAATCTAGCGCAGGTGCGCGAGCAAGAACTGCGCAATGCCTGCAGTGCGGTAGGCGTCACCGATGTCTCGTTTCTCAATTACATCGATGGACATCTAGCGGAGGCTGATGTACATGAGGCGGTGGGCCGTGTGGTCCATCATGTGCGCCGTTTTCGTCCCGATGTGGTGGTGACGTTCGCGCCAAATGGCGGTTACGGACATGTGGACCACATGGCGATACATCGCATCACGCTTGCTGCTCTCGAAGCTGCAACGGACCCTGCGCACTACCCGACGGCGGGGCTTGAGCCGCATCGTGTGCGCAAGGTTTATTACCAGGGGATGCCGCGCGAGCGTCTACTGCAAATGCGCGATGAGGCCCGGAAGCGTGGGGAAGACTTCATTCCTGGTGGCGACGAGGCAACCATTCCCGTTGAGGAGATGGGCACGCCAATGTCCGACATCACCACGTTCGTCACGCTCACCGACGCTGAGTTTGAAGCGAAGATGCGCTCAATGATGTCTCACGCCACGCAATTGCCCGCCGATAGCCCCTGGACACGCGCCACGCAAGAAGAACTGCGTTCTTTTATGGGTACAGAGGTCTTCCAGCTTACGCCGCCGCCGCTCTCCGACCGCAGGTACCCTACTCCTGAAGAGGATGTCTTCGCTGGACTCTGATCAGCAGTGGGCGACGAGACCGTGCCTAAGGTAGCAGATATCTGACCGATCTCTGGGTGAAGGTCGCTAGATACCTTGACGCATGGGATGTCCTCACGTATATTCGTGCCAGATGTCATCCTACAGAAGCTGGCGGCGCATGTCGCGTATCGGCTATAGCCGCCAGTCAGATGCCAGCCATGTGAGTGAAAGGCCCGGCTCGTGACAGTCTTTTCCTTGCTAACCGTTGTGGGCCTCCGACACGGCACTGCCGCAGCATCCATCAGATTCGCGATGCTGACGAGTGATAATCCCGTCGACGTCTCTTAGAAGCGTCGTTTGGGGACTGTTTGCTGGCTATAATCAGCAGAGACGACTAATGCTTGCACTGCCGTCTCGCCGTTTTGCAGTGCCTCTTCTCCTGATGGGAGATGTGCGCCATTCTCCCAGATCCATCGGGTCCTCTGCGGTTCATCCTTCCCTCCTGCTCTTTTTGGCGTCCTTGTCTTTTTGTGCGCGGTAGGCATCTTCTTGCCATACGCGCTCCTGAGGGTGAACACGAACTATGGGGCTTTTTAGGATTCGCAACGCTTACACAGTGTACCTACTGCTGACAGGTGGATACTCCCTGTGCTTTGCTTTGATCGTCAGCGTCAATATGATCTATCAGGTGCAGGAGGCGCATCTAAACCCTCTACAGCTCGTGCTGGTTGGCACGGTGTTAGAGGTAACAGCGTTTCTCTGTCAGGTGCCGACTGGCGTGCTGGCAGATGTCTATAGCAGGCGCTTGGCGATCATTGCCGGCCTCGTGCTCATGGGGGTAGGTTTTGCGCTGGAAGGATCGATTCCGCGATTTGGAGTGATCTTGCTGGCGCAGGTGGTCTGGGGCGTCGGCGTCACCTTTATGGATGGCGCAGAACAAGCCTGGATCACCGACGAATTGGGCGAGGCGCGCGTGGGGATAGCCTTCCTCCGCAGTGGACAAGTGGGACAGGTCACAGGGGTGGCCGGAACCATTATCGGAGTGGCGGTTGCCAACGCGACGCACATTAACATCCCCATTCTGCTGGGCGGTGTACTACTGATTGCATTGGGTATGGTGATGCTCGGCATTATGCCCGAAAGTGGCTTCAGACGGGGAGCAGCAGAGGGGTCTCCATCGTGGCGCGAGATCGCCGAGACGACGCGAAGCGGTCTGGTAGTGGTACGCCGGCGGCCCATCCTGCTGAACATTCTGATAATCGCGGCAGTCTTTGGCATGTTTAGCGAGGGATTTGACCGGCTCTCCACGGCGCATTTTCTCGAAGATATCACGTTTCCGATGATTGGCACACTCAAACCGGTCGTGTGGTTTGGTATGCTGAGCATTGGCTCGGTGCCGCTCCAGTTGATCGCGTCGGAGATTATACGCCGTCGGCTCGATATGAGCAGCCATACGGCAGTTGCACGAATACTGCTGGCCATCAATGTGCTGCTGATCGTGTCCATCACTGGGTTCGCGCTGGCTGGCAATTTCGCGCTCGCTGTCGCGATGTTCTGGAGCGCGGGCGTGTTGCGCAACGTGTATGCGCCACTTTATACTGCCTGGCTCAACCAGCATATTGATTCCAGGGTGCGCGCTACGTTGATCTCTGTCAGTGGCCAGGCTGATGCGTTAGGCCAGATCGCCGGTGGACCTTTGGTCGGTACCATTGGCTTGTTTGCCTCGCTGCGGGTAGCGCTCGCGGTGTCGGGCCTGATCCTCTTGCCAGCACTTCCGCTCTTCGCACGTACGTTACGGCGCAAGCCGCCCGTGGTGGAATCGGGTGAATTACGCGCGGATGCAGAGCAGCCGACTGCAGGAGTGGGCGTGAGGCTATGACGGTGATGCAGGTGCTTAGCGAATGGTGGTCGCGCTTACAGCGTCTTGGGGTGCGGATTGCATGAAGTGAAGCACCGCCGCGTTCCATATATCGGTTGCTTCGATGTGGGCAAAGTGGCCTGTCGCCGGTATTGTCACCAAGTGGATGTATGGCAGATGACTAATGTGTGTGTTGAGTCTCTGCGCTACAGAAACGGGAAAGCACATATCCTTCTCACCATGGAGTATGAGCACGGGTATTTCTAGCTCAGCGAGACGTGCCCCATAATCGGCGTGCTGTACTTTTAGCATGCCCTCTAACCATGCGGCCATCCATTCGCCTGAGAATGCGATGCGATTCTGTACTTCATGCACCTGTTCGAGCAATGAGAGGTCGTAGATGTTGAGTGGAGCACTCAATTGCGCCATCTTGCGCGTCT
>DASVOW010000410.1:0-2064 GCA_036383155.1 Ktedonobacterales bacterium | reverse complement strand
CCGTCGTGCCGCGAGACGCTGACCTCATTGGCATCCAGGCTCTCATACTCATGCAAATTGTGCGCGACGACCGTGATATCCCCCACCTCACGCCCAAGATCCTGGCACGCCTCGCTCAGCCACGCCAGATCGTGATAGAAGTCCAGCGGCGCACCGCCATGCACGTCGAGCGAGCGATGCTCGTGAATCGAGCTCAGCGGCGTATCGGCATCGTCCGGCAGCAATTGGAACAGTTGGTACGGTGGCTTGCCCATCTGTGGCCGCAGCGCCTCCTCCAGATGCGGATACGAGAATGCCCCCACCACCGCGCGCCGCGAGTGCGGGTTGCCCGCCACATCCTCGATCGCCGCCTCCAGCATATCGCGCCGCCACGCATGCGCCGTCGCCAGCGCCAGCTCCGGGTGCTCCAGATACGTCCGCAGCGTAGACGGCGGATACAGCGCCAGCAAGCTCAGCACCGTCTGCAAGTGAACCCGCTCCGCCAGCTCCGCCACCATCTCGCCAAACGCCGCCCGCGACGCTGCCGCCTCCTCCGGCGGCACCCCTAGCGCCTTCAGCGTCGTTACTACCCGGTAGAATGCCGCCCATCCCGCGTCCCAAAAGCGTGACCGCGCCGCATACGTATACGGGAAGAGTAGCCCGCCGCGCTCCACCTCGCGCAGTGGATCGGTCTCCTCGTTGCGCTCGACGAAGACGCGCAGATACCACTCGATCTCCTCCCGCGACCAGCGCAGCCCATCGCTGCTGCCCGGCGCGTTCTTGTCGCGCACATGCGGCGCCTTCCACGTCAGCACGACGCGATTGGCCGAGCGCGTGACCCCTCGCTGCGTCGCGTGCTGTGTGCCCGCCTCGCGCAACATCTGCCGCGCCCGCCCCAGCAAGTCAGACAGGCTCTCCGATGCATAGGCGAAAGCCAACCCCGCCGCATGCTCGTCCACGTTCGCGTCTCCTTGTCTGCTCTCGAACTACCGGTGCCGTTCCTGGTTAGCTGTGGGCAGCCAGCCACTCCATTATGCTTGCCAGGGCCTCCGGATCCAGGCGAGCATCGGGCGCATTGTAGCGAGGCACCGTTTCGGGTTGCGTCAACTCCGCCCATGGCCTCGGCTCATACTTGAGCACGTGGTTCGCGTTCTCCGGGAAGAGGAAGGTCACCCCCTCACGTCCTGCGGCGGCACGCTGCAGCGGCTCGCCATCGGCTTGCCAGTCCACCTGGATGTCCTTCTTCCCGATGATGACCAGCACCGGCACGTCCACCTGCCTGAGCGGAGTAGCCGCCTCGGCCGTCCAGAGCTCACGGGCAAAGGGCAGGTTGGCCGGATTTTCCAGCGCCTGCAGCAACTGCTGCACCCCCTGCGGCAGCGCCGCATCCGGAGCGATAGGCTCCCCCGCCATGAAGCGGGCGATGGCCGCGTCGTAGAGCGCCAGCACCTCATTCCCGTTCGGTAAGCCAGCCGCCTGCGCCGCCAGTTGAGCGCGTGCCACCGCGCCGACGGCTCGCCCGGGAGGGGCGATCAGCACGAGTCCCGCGAGTCGGTTCGCGGGGCTGTGTATCTGGTAGTTCAGGGCATGCAGCGTTCCCTCGCTGTTGGCAACCGCGAAGATCCGGTCGCGACGGACATATGACTGGCCTGCCAGGATGCGCACGGCTCCGGCCAGCTCGTCGACATGGCTTTGCATGCTGAGCTTGCCGATCAGGGCTTGCATGTTCTCACGAGCATGTGGGCCCGAAGCGCGCTTGTCGTAGCGCAGGGAAGCGATCCCCACCCGCGCCAGCGCCTCCGCAATCAGGCGTGCGCTGCCATTGGAGCCGGGCAGGAGTGGCGAATTCCAATCGCGGTCGGTGGGGCCGCTGCCCGCCACCAGCACCACACCGGGAAACGGTCCGGGACCCGTTGGCCTGACCAACGTGCCGTACATGGTCGTGGAGTCCAGCGGCCAGCTGACTTCCGCGCTCTCACCATTCTGCCCATTCTGTCCAGACGCATCTTGATCAGACATCATGCACATCCTATCTTCGTTCTGTAACAGACTCGCATCATCATGAGCAGACGCGTTCTCCTAACT
>DASVOW010000409.1:0-3886 GCA_036383155.1 Ktedonobacterales bacterium | reverse complement strand
CTGCTCCATGAGCTTGCGGTCGTTGGGGAGGCTGGGGCTCTTGCCGTAGCTCTCCAACGTGATGCCCAGGATGCCGCCGACGGTGCCGTCGAGCGTGGGCGCGTTGCCGAGCGTCTTGCGGATCGCGGTGAGGTGGCGCTTGACCTGTACGTCGAGTATGTGGTCGTCGCTGGACTGGCACAGCACGACGATCTCGAAGCGATGCGCCATGTAGCCGTAGCGCGGCGCGAGATCTTCCTGGGTGTGGCCGTCGAGCGAGCGCACGATATACGCTGGGAACTGCGGCTGCAGCGCGCGGCGTCCGCTGACGATCTGCGCCGGGTAGACTTTCGGCACGCTGGCGGCGTCGCCCCAGGCCGTCCACACGGCGTCGAGGTAGGCGTTGACGTTGGCGCGCAGAGTCGCGGCGATGGCGTCTTCGATGGCCTCCGGCCCATCGCGCATCACGATGACTGGCATTGCTCCTTCTCTCACTCTCCGATCCGCTTGCTGGCGGTGCCTGAATAAGAAATAATGTTCTAATGAGAAGTATAGATCAGGATGGGGAAGTTGTCGCTATTTTTTCTCGTTTGTTTCTCGTCTAAAATTCGTCGATCACTCGTCGAAAATTCGTTTTTGACTCGTGCGAGGCGAGCGGTGATGCCTGGGAGGGTGGGTGAATGCGGACTTGCGCTAGAGCTAGACTTGGTCCAATTGGCGGCGAGATAACGGTGAGGATATGTGAGACAGCACTCTTGGAGTGAGGTGGTCCGATGCTGATCTTCCCCCAGACATCATCGGAGGCAACGGGGTGCGAATGGCGATATGCTGGCGATATGCTCAACCGGTCGCATAAGGCAATTGTGAGCATGTACATACACACCAGGGTCCGTCCATATGTATAATTGCTGCTTCCCACCGCCCCGCTACCCCTGCCGCATCGTGTGCGGCAGGTAGACGTCAGCGAGCTGTGTGGTGAGCGCGCCGGTGAGGGTGCGGTAGCGCTCGAACTTGCGCCGGTAGCCGTCGTTACCTGAGGGCTGAGTCACGGAGTGCACGAGGGCGCCCTGCTGGCGTGCGGTCTCCTCCCAGTTGAGCAGGCCGCAGCCGATGTTGGCGATCAGCGCCGCGCCAAGCGTCGAGGCATCCACCTCGCCGATGGCAGCGACGGGCACGCTGTAGATGTCGGCCGCAAGCTGGCGAATCCACTCCTCTTTGAGCACATTGCCCGAGGCGATGATCCGCGCCGGACGCCCCAGCCGTTCGAACAGGCCGGAAGCCATCCAGTAACTGTTGAAGAGGATGCCCTCGATGGCGGCGCGCATCAGGTGGGCGCCGGTGTGCTCCAACCGCAGCCCGAGAAAGACGCCTGAGGCGCCGGCGTTCCACAGCGGGCCGCGTTCGCCGGCGATATAGGGCAGGCACAGCAGATCGTCATCGCGTGCGTCACGTGCCTCAGTCACCAGCGCGTCCATTGCGTGGGCAGTGGTGCTGAGGATCCCGCTGGAGAGCACCTTGTGGTAGAGCCAGTCCAGCACGATGCCGCCGCTGTTGCTCGGGCTACCAGCAATAAAGTAGTTGTCACCGAGCACGTAGCAGAACGAGCGCGTCGCCGGATCGGTGACCGGCGTCGTCGTGCCGCTGCGGACAGCGCAGCTCGTCCCGATGGTCAGCACCATCTGCTCGTTGCTGATCACGCCTGCCGCCAGGTTCGCCAGCACGCCGTCCGACGCTCCGATGACGAAGGTCGTCTCGTCGCTCAAGCCAGCCTCCAGCAGCATCCGCTCGTTCACGTTCGTGCGGTGGAAGGTCGTCGGCATCAGACGCGAGAGTTGTTCCGCGCTGATGCCGGCAATGCGCAGCGCTTCCGCGTCCCATGTGTGCTCGCGCAGGTTAAAGAGGCCTGTCGCGCTCGCGATAGAGGTGTCCACCTCCCAGGCATTGAACCAGTGGTGCCAGACCCACTCCTTGAGGGAGACGAAGCGCGCCGCGCGTTGGAAGATCTCTGGCTGGTTCTGCCGCAGCCACAGCAGTTTGCACAGAGGCGACATCGCGTGGATCGGCGTCCCGGTGCGCTCGTAGAGCGCCTTGCCCTCGGGCGAGCTCCACAACTCCTCGGCCTGCGGCGCGGCACGCACGTCCATCCAGATCATCGCGTTGGCCATCGGGCGGCCCTGTGTGTTGATGGGGAGGAGGCTGTGCATGGCGGCGCTCAGCCCCACGCGCGCGACCTCGTAGCCGGCAGCACAGGCATCGCTGACAGTGCTGGCCAGCGCGTGGTTCGCAGCGGTCGCGACGGCGAATGCGTCCTGCTCGGCCTCGCCCTCGTGCCTGTTGATCAGCGCGATCGGCTGACTGGCAGAGGCGATCTCGTGGCCGTCGCGGTCGACCGCCACGGCCTTGACGGAGGTCGTGCCGAGATCAACGCCGATCGTGCAACTCTGTGCGTGCATGAGCATACCCCCCTCTGCGCTGGCTGTGGCGCCACAGCTAGCGCGGGTCTCATGCCTACGCGACAAGCCGATGGATGACGCCACCTGGCGCGGAGCTATCCGCGTCCTTGCGGAGTGATAGAGAGCTCAGCGCTCTATCCGGCGTCATCCTCCTGGTTGCTCGCGCAGCTGCCCTCTCCCCGCAGGGAGAGGGCAGGGGATGAAGCCACCTCTACGCTGGACTCGGCTCGCGATCTTGAACAGGGTGGCGCGGCTCGTCGTGGTGGTCCGGTGGGACCTCTACCTCGCCGGGCACGCGCCGGGCGATCTGCGTGATGTCGCCAAGCAGGAAGACGTACGACAGGATGCCCAGCGCCAGCACAATACCGGCGATGATGAATCCGAGTGCGAACGATCCCGTGCGGCCCACGATGATGCCGGTGACGATTGGAGCTGCGATGCCGGCGAGGTTATTGAAGAAGTTCATGACCGAGCCTACCATGCCAGTCGTGCCGTCCGGCGCGATGATCGCCGGGATGCTCCAACCGACGGGCGCGGCGAAGGCAAGGCCGCCGAGCGCAATGCTGATCCAGAACGTCGCGACGACGACGCTGTTCGTGAATGCCGCCCCGATCACGGCCAGCCCCAACACCATGCCGATCACCAGGATCGTCTTGCGCACGCGGGTGGGTTCGTGGCCCTGCGCGATGAGCTTATCCACCAGCCATCCGCCGATTATGAGGTCGGTGGCGGTCGCGACGGCCCAGGGAATGGCGGTGTACCAGCCCGAGCTGAGGACTGAGAGGTGCATCTGCGTCTGCAGATAGCCCGGCAGCCATGTCAGCAGCAGATAGAAGGAGTAGCCGTACGCGGCGAAGCCGAGCGTCAGGCCCCAGACCTTGCGCTGGCGCAGCAGGAAGCTGAGCGCCTTCCCGGATTGTACGGGGATCACGTTCTCGTCTTGGGCGCCGCCCGCGCGGACGTAGTTGTACTCCTCCTTTGAGACCTTCGGATGGCGATTGGGGTCGCGATACCAGATCCAGAAGGCGACGGCATAGAGTGCGCTGAGGATGCCGGTGAAGACGAAGCCGCCGCGCCAGCCCCACTGCGTGACGGCGAACGCCACCAGCGGTAGGCCGATCACGTTGGAGAACTTGGCCGCGGCGTCGAATGCGGACGTCGCACGGCCGCGCTCACTCAGCGGGAACCAGTAGCCTGTGGCCTTCGACGCGGCAGGAAAGGCCGGCGCCTCTGCGATGCCCAGTATCACGCGGGCAAACAGCAGAAATCCAAGCCCACTGGCGATGGCGGTGAGGAAGGTGGCGATGGTCCAGAGGACGGTGCCGATGCGCATCAGCCAGGTGATGCCGATCCGGTCGAGCAGCGTGCCGATGGGAATCTGGAGCAGCGCATACGACCAGAGGAAGGAGGAGAGTACGACGCCCATCTCGGCGGGGGTCAGGTGGAACTCGGCG
>DASVOW010000408.1:0-4965 GCA_036383155.1 Ktedonobacterales bacterium | reverse complement strand
ATTTTACACTCCACCACGGCTTCCGGTTCCCAGCGTGATGTCTGCTCAATGTCGAAGACACCCAACACGGAGGAACACGCATGCCATTTCTGCAGGTCTACGACCCCTTCGGCAATGCCGTGATCTCGACGCTTGTCGCGGCACTGCCCATCATCCTCTTGCTTGGACTCCTTGGCATCTTCAACGTCCCCGCGCAATGGTCGGCGCTCGCCGGTTTGGGCGGCGCGCTCCTTGTCGCGATTTTCGGTTTTGGGATGCCCGCCCAGACCGCCCTCACCACCGCCGTCTATGGAGCAGCCAATGGCCTCTTGCCTATCGGATGGATCGTCCTGGCGGCAGTCTTCCTCTATAATCTGACCGTCGAAAACGGCAGTTTCGAGGTCCTCAAGAACCTCGTCTCGCGTCTCTCCTCAGATAAGCGTATCCTCGTATTGCTTGTGGCCTTCAACTTTGGGGCGTTCTTCGAAGGCGCCGCGGGGTTTGGCACTCCGGTGGCGATCTGCGCCGCGCTCTTGATTGGCCTGGATTTTCCCCCGCTCTACGCTGCCGGATTGTCGCTCATCGCCAATACCGCTCCTGTCGCCTTCGGCGCGATTGCGACGCCGATCCTGACGTTGGGCAGCGTCACCAAGCTCGATCCCTTCATCCTGGGGCAGATGGCCGGGCGTCAGCTCCCGCTCGTCTCGCTCATCATCCCCTTCTGGATCATCGTGGTGATGTGCGGCTGGAAGGGACTGCGCGGTGTGCTGCCGCACGTTATTGTCAGTGGCCTCAGCTTTGCCGTCATCCAGTTCCTCTGGAGCAACTTTGTAGGGCCGGAGCTGGTCGACATCACGGCTGGCGTCGGCAGCATGATCATCACCGCGATCTTCGCGTTCTACGTCAAGCCGCGCGATACCTGGGACTTCAGCGAGAAGCAGCGCACGCTCCTAGGAGGCAAGGGGAGCGGGGGTAATGGGAGCAATAGCCCCCCAGTGATCGACACGCCGGGAGAGGTTGCGCCCAGCCTCGGAGAGCTACAGCCAGCCTCGGCGGCCGCGGCGAAATATACCAACGCCCAGATCGCCCGCGCGGCTCTACCGTGGCTGCTGCTGACACTCTTCGTGTTCCTGTGGGGAGTGCCGCAGGTGAAGGGACTGCTCGATGGAGGGGTTGCCGGCTTCAATGCGCGCGTGAGCAATCCCCGCGCGGCGATCTCGTTGAGCGCCAAGGTCAAGCCCAATCCCATCACCGACCCGCAGATCGTCGTGCCAGGACTGGATCATCTGGTGTTCCGCGACGCGCCGGTGGCGGCGAAAGTTGACGCGAGCAAGATCAACGATCCGGCATACCAGAAATCCAAGGCGGAAGCCGCGGTTTATAGCCTGAACTGGTTGAGCGCGACCGGAACGGGCATTCTCTTCGCCGCGATCCTGACCATCCTCTTGTTACGGATTCCTCTTGGCATGGTCGGCCGCGTGATCCTTCTGACGCTGAACCGCATGAAGTATCCGCTGCTGACGATCACCTGCATGCTGGCGCTGGGCTATGTCACGCGCTACGGTGGCACCGACGCGACGCTGGGGCTCGCCTTCACGCACACCGGCGCGATCTACCCCTTCTTCGCCGCGTTCCTCGGCTGGCTGGGCGTCGCACTCACTGGCTCGGATACGTCGAGCAACGCGCTCTTCGGCAGCCTGCAGGTCATCACCGCGAAGCAGCTCGGCCTCAATCCCATCTTGATCGCGACCGCCAATAGCACGGGCGGCGTCATGGGCAAGATGGTGGACGCCCAGAGCATCACCGTGAGCACGGCGGCGACGCGGCAGGTCGGGCAGGAGGGGCGCATTTTGCGCTTCGTGCTGGTGCATTCACTCCTGCTGGCGACGATCATGGGCGTGATCGTCCTCTTGCAGGCATACGTCTTCACCTGGGTCATCCCTTCGTAGGACTGCAATTATGGCAGCACGGCATCCCGCCTCATGTGAGATGCCGTGCTGCTCCAGACTTGTAGAGACACCGCCGCGATAGGAACGGATCGCGGCGGCTCGCCTCACCCGTCGCCACTCTCCATCTGCTGCATCATCTCGTGCAGCTCATGCGCCACAGCGATGAACGAGCGCAGCACCGGCGAGGGATCCGCCCTGCGCCACCCAAGCGCCATCTCCGTCATCGGTGGCGTGCCCTCGATCTCGCGGTAGGCGACACCCCTGCCACGTAGCTCGCGTGCCGAGGCCGGCACAAGCGAGACCCCCAGCCCTGCCGCCACCAGCCCGATGATGGTATGCAGCTCCTGCGCTTCTTGCCGGACGAGCGGGCTGAATCCATGGGCGTGACACACGGCAATGATGGCGTCGTAGTAGCCCCAGCCATGGTGGCGTGGCTGCAAGATGAATGGCTCGCCGCCCAGCCTGGGCAACGGCACACGCTCCAGCGCGGCAAGCGGGTGAGACTCTGGCAGCGCCACAATGAACCGCTCGCGTCGCATGACAATGAAGTCCAGGAGGGCATCAGAGACGGGTAGCCGCAGGAAACCCGCGTGTATACGCCCCTCGTGCAGCGCGTCGATCTGGTCGAGTGTCGTCATCTCGCTGAGGGTGACATCCACTTGAGGATAGCGCTCGCGGTATGCACGGACCAGCACGGGTAACGCATGATAGGTCGCGGAGCCGGCGAATCCGATGCGCAATGAGCCGATCTCGCCATTTTGCGCGCGCTGCGCCAGCTCCGCCGCCCGCTCGACTCGCTCCAGAATGTCGCGCGCCTCGACCAGGAACACTTCCCCCGCGTCGGTCAATTCCACATGTCGTTGCGTCCGGCGGAAGAGCACTACGCCCAGTTCGGCTTCCAGACGCCGTATCTGCTGGCTGAGGGGTGGCTGCGCGAGGCCCAGACGCGCGGCGGCACGCCCGAAGTGTAATTCCTCGGCAACGGCGACGAAATAGCGCAAAAGCCGCAGCTCCACGATTGATATCTCCCAGATATGAATAGTGGCCGAATTATATATTGGACAGCAAACACGATGCAAGCTACACTTGGTAGTAAGCGAGGCAATAGCAAATCGGCGGAGATTGTAATAATGGCGAGTGGCGTGAAGGTATCGCAGGCATCGGCGGTGTCGCAGCAAGCAGAAGGAACGGGTGCGCCAGAAATGCATCTGCGGCGAGGGACTGCAAGCTACAGGCGCGCGAGCCTGGCGCTCTTTGCCGGCGCATTCATTACCTACGCTGTGATGTACTGCACACAGCCGCTCCTGCCCATCTATACTCGCGAGTTCCACATCACGCCCGCCGAGGCCAGCCTCTCCATTTCCGTCACCACGAGCGCGCTTGCTATCACGATGTTGCTCGCGGGCTCGCTCGCGGAAGCCTGGGGACGCAAGCCGGTAATGACGATTGCGCTCTTCGCCACTGCGATACTCGCCGTGCTGGGAGCATTCGCGCCAACCTTCCCCGCGCTTCTGGTTGTTCGCGCGGTGCAAGGGATAGTGCTGGCTGGCGTCCCGGCAATCGCAATGGCCTATCTCAGTGAAGAGGTGTATGCGCCGAGCTTGGGTTATGCGATGGGCATGATGATCGGCGGCAACGCCTTGGGCGGCATGGTGGGACGTATCAGCATCGGCATCGTGACAGACATCTCCTCATGGCGGCTCGCGCTCGCGGTGCTCGGCTTCATCGGGCTGGCCGCCGCCGTCGATTTCTGGCGCACGCTGCCGCCCTCACGCCACTTCGAGCGCCGCCCACTCGCGCTCAGCACGCTCGGCACGGCGCTGCTGCGCCACCTGCGCGATCCCGGTTTGCGCTGTCTCTATGGCATCGGCTTTCTGCTGATGGGCGGCTTCGTCACGATGTACAACTACATCGGCTTTCACCTGAGCGCTCCGCCCTACAACCTCAGTCAGAGTGTGATCAGTTGGATCTTCGTCCTCTATCTCGTCGGCGCCTTCGCCTCCACGTGGATGGGCCATCTCGCGGACCGGTTCGGGCGGCGGCGCATTCTATGGGTCGGCGTAGCCATCATGCTCACCGGCGGACTTGTCACATTGCCCGCAAGCGTGCCCATCAAGATCCTCGGCGTCGCCATCTTCACCTTCGGCTTCTTCGCCGCACACTCCATCGCCAGTAGCTGGGTAGGGCTTCGCGCCACCGCCGAAAGAGCGCAAGCGTCCGCACTCTACCTCTTCTTTTACTACATCGGCGCGAGCGTCGGCGGAACGTCCGGCGGCTTGTTCTGGGCCTGGCTTGGCTGGCCTGGAGTGATCGGCCTCATCGCCGTCTTCCTCATCGGCGCATTCGCCATCACGCTGCGGCTCTCGAAGATCCCGCCAGTGGCTGCCTTCCCCGCGCGCTAGCCCAGATCATTCACGGAGACATCCGTACTACATCTACCAGGGTGGTATACTCACTGTAGCTGCCGCCCGGCGTATGCGCATGTAGCATGGCTCAAGTCGGGCTACCACCTACCGAAATAGTAGCTATGCACGGAGGGGATGCATGCCGCCGGGCCAGAACCCACCAAACACAGACGGCGCGCCTCGTCCGGACCAGGACGACGTTAACTGGCGGCCCATGTTGTGGATATATGGCACCGGCATTACTGTGCTCTTGACGAGTATCATCATCCTATCGCAGGGAGACCGCCTATCTTCTATTAGTGATATGTTGTTGCTGTTCAAGGCGGGAATGGTTCTTATCGGACTATCGTTCCTCTTCCTCATGATGCCCGGTGTATTAGCGGCCATGCGTCATCCGTGGGGAGCTGCCTACCTTTTGGCGGCAGAGCGGCGCTATGTCCACCCGCGGCTTTATGGTTTGGCGGAAGGATGGGCCAGCTTCGTCCTTAGTGTCAGTGCTGCGCTTCTTTTCGTCCAAGATCCGTTCTCTACGCCGTACTCGTATTGGTTGGATCGGTTGCTCACATGGGGAGCGGCGGCCCTTGCAGTATTCCTGGTCACCATTGCTCCGATGCTTGCCTTCTACCTGTTTG
>DASVOW010000407.1:0-7827 GCA_036383155.1 Ktedonobacterales bacterium | reverse complement strand
TCATCAGCCGGTGATACGGACACTACGCACGACGACCGTCGCCTTCCTGGCGTATTGTGAGATCGGGCCGGAGAACTTCCAGGCGACGGCTACGACGCCTGGCCATGCGTGGCTCGATCCCGATTTGATGCGCGCCGACATCGGCAAGGTGCGGCAGCATGCCGACTATGTGATCGTCTTCACGCACTGGGGCATCGAGTATCAGCCTGTCGAAACCGACCATCAGCAGGCGATGGCCCGTCTGGCCGTCGACGCCGGAGCAGACTTCGTCGTCGGGGCGCATCCACATGTGATCCAACCGTATGAGATGTATCGCGGCAAGCCCATCGTATACAGCCTGGGCAACTTCGTTTTCGACATGATGTATTCGGAGGATGTGCGCCACGGCAACGTGCTTGCGCTGACTCTTCAGGGCTCACGGTTGCTCGATTGGCGGCTGCGCACGGCCCGCATCGGCGATTTTGGACAGCCCGCCTGGATATGACTCTGGCTCAATGGTTGTGTTTCGGGCGGGCGTGCGGCATACTATGGATGTCATTGAGGATGTCGATTGAGGGTGCCCATTGGCCTGTGTTGCCATGAATCGTGTGAAAGGGACACGTCATACTCAATAGCGTGATCTAACTGTGATGCTCCAGCTACAATGGTCCGATCGTGGTGGTCTAACACCTGCATATGGACACACGTAGTATTAGAGTACGATATGTCGCACGTACAGCGAATCTTCGCTCGGCCGGTGCGGTGATCGTACAGGCAGGGTAGATATATTGAGTATTGAGCGGGCAATCTCGGGTATTATCACCGCGTCGCCGCGTCCCGTAGAGGGGTGATGGGCGAGGCAATAGGCGAGGGGATGAAGGGTGTACGCTCTACGAAAGGTCACGCATGGCGCATGATGCTCCGCAGATTCTGCGCTTTCCCGAATCGTTTATTTGGGGCGTAGGGTCTTCCTCTCACCAGATGGAAGGCAACACGACAAACAATCAATGGCATGCCTGGGAGGAACGAGGGGGCATCCTCAGCGGCGACCGGGCCGGATTGGCGTGCAATTGGTGGAATAACGCGGAGAAGGACTTCGACCGCGCCCGCGAGATGGGTGTGAATGGCATGCGCATCTCACTGGAGTGGAGTCGCCTCGAGCCCGAGGACGGTCGCTGGGATGAGGCAGCCTTTGCGCGTTATCGCCAGATGTTGCGCGGCTTGCAACGGCGCGGCATCGAGCCGCTCGTCACGCTCCATCACTTCACGGAGCCGCTGTGGCTCGCACGAGAGGGCGGCTTCGCCTCTGCCAAATCACCGCTCTACTTCGAGCGCTACGCGGCGAAATGTGTTGAGGAGCTGGGTGATCTCTGCGACTTCTGGTGTACGGTCAACGAGCCGAACGTCTATGTTGGCCTCGGGTATCTGCTCGGCCTCTTTCCCCCTGGGCGCAAGAACGCCCTGCTCACGACCGTGCGCGTGCTAAGCAATTTGCTGCGCGCCCATGCCGGCGCCTACCACGCCATCCACGCCCGTCAGTCGCACGCTCGCGTCGGGCTGGCGCACCACATCTGCCTTTTCGACCCCGGTCAGGAGAATGCGCCGCTGGACAAGTTGCTGGCGTCCGTGTGTGACGTGGCGACAAACGACCTTGTGCTCGATGCTCTGACGCGGGGACGCTTGCGCGGAGGGCTCCATCTGCTCAGCGGAGATCTCCGGGGTGTGCGAGACACCTTCGACTACATCGGGGTGAATTACTATTATCGCCTGATGGTTGGCCTCAACTTCTACAGGCAGTCGCAGCAGGAGACGCAAGCGGCACGTGCCACACATGCCGCGAATACGTCGCTCGTCGGGAGTGCGGCAGAGCATCCGGATGACCAGATGGATGCGGGATCCATGGGGGATCTGCGCGTCATCTATCCAGACGGCATCGGTCGCGCACTCAGGAAAGTGGCGGGGCTGGGCCGCCCGATCTACGTCACGGAGAATGGCTTTGCCGATGCCAGCGATGCCAAGCGCCCTTCCGCGCTGCTCCGCACGCTGACAGCACTCCAGCAGGAGATTGGCCAGGGGCTCGACGTGCGCGGCTATTACCATTGGTCGCTGGTCGATAACTTCGAGTGGGTGGATGGGTGGAATATCAACTTCGGGTTGATCGCGCTCGATCCTGTCACCCAGAAGCGGACGCTCCGGCCCAGCGCTGAGCTGTATGGGCGCATCTGCCGCGCCAACGCGCTGACGCCTGACATTCTCGATCAATACATGCCCGCACCTCTCATTCCGGTGGGATAGCAGGTCGCTATGCGTATCGCGTTGCTTGCGCCGCTCATCTCGGCCATCGCGCCGCCGTTCCTGGGTGGCGCCCAGGCAATGCTGGCCGATCTCGCAGTCGGGCTGGCTGCGCGCGGCCACGATGTGACGCTCTATGCCGCCGACGGCTCGGATGTGCCGGGGGTGCGTCTGGTGCAGTCTGGCATCGATCCAGCGACGTTGCGTCCCGCGCGATTTATGGAGACGCCGGGTGACACGCTACTCAATACCCCATCTGTAAGCGAGGATGATGACGATTTGGTTCGCTCGACCGAGGCGTTCCTGCACACCTATAGGGTGATCGCCACTCACGCGAGCGAACACAATCTCGTACACGCCCATGCCTATGACTGGCCGGCGCTGGTGTTGGCTTCGCTGCAACCCCTGCCTGTCGTGCATACGCTGCACCTGCCCGCTGTGGACAGGCGCATCAACCGGGCGTTGGAGACGCTTGCGTCGCGCACTGTGCCCACACCGACGCATATTGTTACCGTCTCGCATGCGTGCGCCGCGACGTACGCGACCACCTGCCGCATCGACGCTGTCATCTACAATGGCATTGATACGTCGCGCATCCCGTTTGGTCCGTCTATGACACAGAGAGGGGACACAAGCGGGGAGCAGGAGCCGTATCTGCTCTACGCGGGGCGCATTACTCCCGAGAAGGGTGTGGAGGATGCGCTGGAGATCGCGGCCAGGGCTGGCTATCGCTTGTTGCTCGCGGGCGGTATCTACGACGATGCCTATTTCAGGTCGCGAATCGCGCCGCGTCTGGACCAAAGCCGAGCACGTTACCAGGGGCTGGTGTCGCGTGAGCGTCTGTGGGAGCTGATGGCGGGCGCTGTCGCGGTGCTTTGTCCAGTCCATTGGGATGAGCCGTTCGGGCTGGTGGCGTGTGAAGCACAGGCGACAGGCACACCAGTGGTAGGGTATGCGCGTGGCGGGCTGGTGGAGGTAGTGGCCGACGGCGAGACGGGCTGGCTCGTGCCCGAAGGCGATGTGGCAGGTGCGGTCGCCGCCGTTGGGCGGATATCTGAGGTCGATCGGGGAGCGTGCCGCCGCCGTGCTGAGACGCGATTTAGCATGGATGCGATGCTCAACGCATACGAAGCGTTCTATCGTGGTATGCTGGCAGTATAGATACTCCGCTTCCCCATATATTGGAACATCTCATGCCATTCGGTGAGTGGAGGGAGCATGTCCAAGCGGTCATCGCTAGGCACATCTAGCGCTCACGGTGTGGGGCTGGGGCGGCATCTGCTTGGACTGCTGCTGGTTACGCATCCGTTGCCGAGCGTGATGTATGTCGTGGTGACGGCACTGCTTTCTTTTGTGGCGGCTGCGGCGGCGCAGCGGAGCGTCAATCTGTTGGTGCTGGCGCAGGTGTTGGTTTGTGTGGCGTGCGCGCAGATCGCCATTGGCTCGCTGAACGATTATTGTGACCGCGCACTCGATGCGGCTGGCGATCGCGACAAGCCGATTGTGCGGGGGCTTATCGCACCGTGGGAGGCGGTCGCGCTGGCGATGGTGGCTAGCGTAGTCGTGCTGCTCACGAGCGTGCCGCTTGGGCCGGTCGTCTTTGTGCTGGCGTTGCTGATCGAGGGGTTGGGCCTGGCGTACGATTTTCGCTTCAAGGGAACGCCCATCAGCGCCCTGCTCTTCGCGGTCTACTTTCCGCTGTTTCCGTTATTGGCATGGGTGGTGTTTGGGCGCTGGCAGCCGTTCCTGCTGTGGCTGCTGCCACTTGGGGCGGCGCTGGGTGTCGCGATGAATGTGGCGAACACGCTGCCGGATCTTGAGGCCGATCGGGCAGCGGGCATGCGCGGGCTGCCACATCTGCTCGGCTACCGCCGTGGGCTGGTGGTCGCCTGGGTGACGCCACTACTTGTGGTAGCCGCGATGTGGGTGCTGCATCTTACGGGCCTCGTTCCCGCGCGCCTGCCTCTGCTGGCGCTCGCAAGCGTTGGCGGGCTCTTGTCTGCGCTCGTTCCGGTCATACTCTATCGCCGCTATTCACTGCCTGCGACGCTGCGGCGCACATTTCTTATTCAGGGGCTTGGCGTTATCGTGCTGGCTGGCGGATGGATCGCCGCTGTGGCGTTCTGACGGCTCATCTCCGGCTCTTTGGCTGTCTCAGCCGTTAGTACTGCTTTTTTCGATCGGCCATAACGAGGGTGCTATAATCGCCGAAGACATAACTCAGCCTGCCGTGGAACGGCAGTTTGCAGCGCCACAGGACGTCGCGATGCTCTCAACGCTCTGCGGCGATCTTGCTCGGCAGGAGGCCTGACCCATGACCAGCAGCGCCAGCCAGGGCTTCAGAACCGAACGGGGGCACCTCGTCGAGATGCACGCTCCCACTCATAGCCATCAGACGCAGACATCGGCGAGGACGGCCAAGCGCCATCGGTCCAGACGCGAAACGAATCCACGCCATAGCGCTGTGAAGCAACCCCACTGGCGATCTTCCGTCCCGGCCATTGGCGAGCGTGAGTCACTGCCGAGGAGTCATGCGTCCGTTGATGGTGCGCTGGCACTGCTCGACATTCCTGAGATCGAGGCACTGCCTACACCGCGCGCCACGCCGGCGCGTCACCGTATCCTGATTGTGGAAGATGACCAGCGCGTGGCGAACGTCATACGCGAGACGCTGGAGCTTGAGGGTGACCCTGACTGGACCATCGAGACGGCGAGTGAGGGCCAGCACGCCCTTGAGCTCGCTGGTACAGTTCAGCCAGATATCATCTTGCTCGATGTGCGCCTGCCGGGCCTCGATGGTGCGGAGGTTTATCGCCGCCTGCGGGCCAACCAGAAGAACCGCCGATCGCGCGTGCTCTTCCTCAGCGCAGGCACGTCGCTGGACCTCTTTCAGCGTGGCATCGAGGATGGCGTGCTGTTGCGGAAGCCGTTCGATGTGCGCGAGCTTGTCAGCCTCGTGCGGGCACTGCTTGTGAAGTAGCGCCGCTAGACGAAGGTGGCGGGGGCGATCTCTCTGATGATCGCCCCCGCCGCTGCATTTTTCGGGCTTTAGCCCTCGACTGGCACTGCGTTGACTGACTGGGCGGGTAGCTCGCGCTTGGCGAAGAGGACATTGCCCGGCGCGACGTGCGTGCCAGGAACGTAGCCGCCCCAACGAGTCACGCCTGCCCAATCGGCGCCGCTCGTATCCAGCACGATGCCGAGCTGAGCCGCCAGGGCCTCCGCCGTAGCGGGGATGAATGGCACGGTGTAGTGGGCGATCAGGCGCAATGCCTCGGTGAGGTTATAGAGCACGGTCGCCAGCCGCGCTTCGGCGTGAGCGGCCTCCGCGCTGTCGCTCGACTTGCGCGCCTTGGCCAACGCCCAGGGCTTCATATCTTCGACGTATTTGTTGGCGGCGTTCACCAGATCCCAGATGGCGGCCAGCGCCTCGTGCGGGGCAAACCGCTCTATCGCCGCGTCAACGCGGGCATCAAGCCCCTGCGCCGCCGCGATCAGGACGCGATCCGCTTCCTCTTGGTGCTCCGCCGGGACCGGAACCGCGCCGCCGTAGTAGCGGCCTACCATGCTCACAACGCGGTTGAGCAGGTTGCCCAGCCGGTCGGCCAGGTCGGAGTTGCTGGTGCGAATGAAGCGCTCCAGGGCGAAGTCGCCATCTTCCGTTGCTGGAATCTCGCGCAACAGGTAGTAACGCACGGGATCGGTGCCGTATTCTTGAACCAACTCGACGGGGTCGATAACATTGCCGAGCGACTTGCTGATCTTCTCGCCCTCGACCGTCACATAGCCGTGGACGAAGATGGTCGTCGGCAATGGCACACCGGCGGAGAGCAGCATGGCGGGCCAGTAGACGGCGTGGAAGCGCACGATGCCCTTGCCGATGACGTGGTTGCGGGAGGGATTCTCCACCCAATAGCGCTGGTAGAGCGGGCCATTGTCGGCGTAACCCAGGGCGGTAATGTAGTTGCCCAATGCGTCGAACCAGACGTAGATCACCTGGGAGTCGTCGCCAGGCACCGGAATGCCCCAGCCGTGAGCGCGGGCCTGCGAGCGCGAGACGCTGAAGTCTTCCAGCCCGCGGCGGATGAAGCTCAACACTTCGTTGCGCCGCGACTGTGGGACGATGCGCAGCTTGTTGGACTCGATCAGCTCGATGAGCTGGTCGGCGTAGCGCGAGAGGCGGAAGAAATAGTTTACCTCTTCGACCTCTTCGGGCCGCGTCAGGTGTTCCGGACAGAGGCCGTCGATCAGCTCGTCTTCAGTGTAGAACTGCTCGCAGCCGACGCAGTAGAGGCCACGATAGGGTTTGGTGTAGATGTCGCCGTTGCGCGCGGCTGCCTCCCAGAGCTTGCGTACGCCGGCGGCGTGGCGTGGATCGACGCTGGTGCGGATGAAGTCGTCGAACGAGAGGTTGAGCGGGCCGCGCAACCCTTCGAAGTACGCTGCGTTGAGGTTGACGAATTCCTGGGTGGGCATGCCTTCTTTCTCGGCGGCACGCACGTTCTTGAGGCTGTTGTCGTCGGTGCCGGTCAGGAACCAGGTATCGTCGCCTTTGAGACGGTGGTAGCGCGCCAGGGCGTCTGTCAGCACGATCTCGAGCGCGAAGCCGATGTGTGGGCGCGCGTTGACGTAGGGGATCGCGGTGGTGACGTACCAGCGCGGCCGCTCCGTCACGGGGGTGGTGTCTGTTGTGTTTGGTGTGCCGGTTGCCTCTGCCACTGGAAGCACCCTCCTGTTGGGATGTATTGCGAATGATTGTGGTGTCAAATGTTGTGTGTGTGCGAATAGGCAATGAAAATGGGCCGCCCATACCGGGCAGCCCATCGAAGGCGTCAGCGCGTTCGAAGATCAGGCGGCGGACAGCATGGGATGTTGGCTGCGCGGCAGTCCGCGCAGGCGCATCTCCATTCGCACCATCGAGGAAACAAACGTCACTAAGGTTGTCATTGCCGTCACCCCACCTCTGGATTGTCCCCCTCATTCTAGCACATTGGCGCCCTTGCTCGCTCCCATGGCCTGCTAGCGAGCGGCGCACCAGGCGCAGGTAGCGGCTTATGATACACTGCAGTTCACGAGAGGTAGCAGCCTGACGCAACTGCACATGGGTGATCAGGGAGCAGCGTGTGTCACGTGATGGAGCAGCTATGGACGAGTTCGAGCTTGAGGTCACACCGCTGGGTGAAAGCTCGTCACCTGGAGACGATCCACAGGATGCGGCGAGCGTGCCGGCAAGCGATACCGACCGGGCTTCCACCTCGATAGCCTCTCGCTCGGTGAGGGGCGTCGCGCCGCAACAGCGTGGCCGCGTGCTCCGTGCCAGCGCTGTAACGGCGGTGGTCCTCCTGGCACTCGCCGTCCTCTTGTTGGCCCCCTCTGCCACGCGGGCTGGCGTGCTCCAACTCCTCGCCGTCCCAACGGCAACTCCTACAGAGGTCCTTGTGCCTGGTGGCGATCTCTTCCTTTGGGAGCATACGGTTCCATGGGGCTCGTTGCTGATCGATGGTAGACAGGGGCCGGATGTCCGTGGACCATCGGTGTCGTTTGACCAACAGGGTC
>DASVOW010000406.1:0-2770 GCA_036383155.1 Ktedonobacterales bacterium | reverse complement strand
GCGATGCTCGCGGGCATCATCATCATCGCCAATGCGGTCGCCCTCGCCATGCTGGAGCGCCGCCGCGAGCTGGGCATCCTCAAGTCCACCGGCTACACCAGCCGCAGCGTCCTCAGCGGCGTGCTCGTCGAGAATGGCGTCGTCGGCTTCATCGGCGCGCTGCTGGCGATGCTGCTGGTCACGTTGGCAACCACGCTGCTCGGCAAGCTCGTCTTCGACGTTAACTTCGGAGTACCGGCGTTCATCGTATTGGCCGTCGTAGCTGCCACCGCGCTGGTCTGTATGCTCGTTGCCGCTGCGGTCGCCTTCCAGGCCACACGCGTGCGTCCCCTGGAGGTGCTGCGCTACGAGTGATGCCAGGCGATGCTTACCATCAGCGTAATGCGCTAGGGTACGACCTGCAACGTGAGCGTGTAGCTCGTCCCTAGCGTATCGACCATTCGCACGGTCACCGCATGATGATGTGACCCGCAGTCTGCCAGAATCTGCAGGGTATCGGTGTCTCCCGGCGCAATACCAGGATCTCTATCGCGTGGCCATGAGTCCAGCGTGCGGTCATTGAGCACGAAATGAAAGCCCGAGATGGCCGGAGACTTCCATGACCACCCTACACTGTTGCCGGTCATATTTGTGATGCGTTGCGTCACGCTACACATCTCGCCGTCACTCGTCTGTTGTAGGATCAGCGTCGTAGGCGAGAGCGCCAATGGTGAGCCCGGCACAGGGGCTCTCGTCGCGGTGGGCGTGAAAGTAGGCGGCGCGTGTGTCGCAGTGGCAGTACTCCTGGCTCGCACGCTCCCAGTAGGATGCCCTGTGCTGGTTACACCATGAAACAAGGCAAATGCGCTACCCATTGTGAGGCCAAGCAATACGATAGCGGCCGCTGCGGTCAGCAAGAGACGTGAGCGTCGCGGCGCCGGTTTGTCTGCTATCTTTGGTAGAGGCCAGACCCGGCCGTGTGGAGCTGCGGGCCAGGAGGCGATGGTGTCGTCCTCGATGGCTGGCGGCCCAGTGGATGCGTCCTGTTGTGCAGCCAGACCATCTGAGCGTAGGAAAGCCTCCGATGTGAAAGCCTTAGCCGCCGCTGCGCGTGCAGCACGTACCGTCGGAACAAGTGTGGTATCCTCGCCCTCAGCCTCAGCTGTGCCCGCTGGCCCATTCAGGGCGTCGCTGCCAGAGGGAGCGGCCATCGCCTGTTGCAGTGCAGCGACAAAATGCTGCACATCCGGATAGCGGTCGCCAGGCGCACGTGCCAGCGCACGCACCACCACCCGCTCCAAAACCTGCCCGATTTCTGGGTTTCGCGCGGAGGGTGGCGTAAGGGGAGCCATCAGGGCAAGCGCCGCCACTTCGTAAGGCGTTGGCGCTTCATGAGGTACCGAGCCCGTGAGCAGCTCGTAGAGCACAGCGCCGAGTGCATAGACATCCACGCGCTGATCTGCACTCTCCCCGCGCAGTTGCTCCGGCGCCATATACTCAGGCGTCCCTACCGGCAGTCCAGTTGCCGAGAGCGTGCGCATCGTCCCGGCCTGTCGTAACACCGTGACCTCGCGAGCAATGCCAAAGTCGGTGAGTAATGCGCTACCTTGGGCATCCAGCAAGATGTTCTCTGGCTTGACGTCGCGGTGGACGAATCCTGCTGCATGCGCAGCCTCCAGCGCCGACGCAACCTGATATACCAGCTCCACCGCCTGTTCAGCTGGCAGCCGCCCCACGCGCATGAGGTGGTCGCGCAGTGATCCTGGCACGACCGGCATGACCAGATACAGCAATCCGCGCTCAGGCTCCTCGCCAAATGCGTAAATGGGCACGATGTGTGGATGGCTGAGCGCCGCTACACGTCGCGCCTCATCACGGAAGCGTCTGACATAGCCGGCGTCGCTTGCGAGGGGCCCAGACAGCACCTTGACCGCGACGTCGCGCTCCAGACCGGGGTCGAAGGCGCGGTAGACCTCTGCCATGCCGCCTACGCCTAGCATATCGCGCAACTCATAGTCGCCGAGGCGCATCCCGGTGAGCGCGCCAATCTCACCTGTCGCCTGTCTCCTGCCTGTAGTAATAGCTGCGGGTAGAGGTGCTCCATCGCGTACTGGAGTGGTCATAGCACCGCACCTCCTCGCATCGCGCCGTCTCGCCGGGCCATCAGAAATCGAGAGCTTTTCCTACACATGCATGCCAGTATAGCAAAGCGCCACTGACAGGTAAGCCTTTTCTCCTATAGTTCACACTTCCTCGTAGGCACGAACTCTTGTACTAGCTGGCACGCATTTCGCGATATTGCGCATGGCGGCCTGTTGTTTCTACAAACCTGAGAACGGCGATGTAGTGTGGCAGAGTCCCTTCTTCTGTGTTTCTCCGCTGCGATCCATCTGTGATTGGCAAGGGACTCTATCGAGAGATATGTGAAGGAATCCGCTATGGCTACACGGATCATGGTCATCAACGATACGCCCGTGCTTCTCAATCTCTTTCGCGAGTTACTCCAAACCGAAGGCTATGAGGTGATGTTCTACTCATATGCTCCATCCGAGCTGGCAGAGATCGAGCGTCTTCAGCCCGATGTTATCGTGCTCGACTTCATCATCGGCCAGGCCAATGCCGGCTGGCAATTGCTGCAAATGCTCAAGATGCACCGCGCCACTGCCGCGATTCCTGTTGTCATCTGCACAGCGCAGACCCATTCCGCGCGCCAGATCGAAGGCTAACTTGCCACTCATGATATACGCGTCGTAGCAAAGCCTTTTGACATTGACGAGCTTCTAACCACGAT
>DASVOW010000405.1:0-3985 GCA_036383155.1 Ktedonobacterales bacterium | reverse complement strand
AGCGTCGTGTGGGATCGCCACCATCGCCGTGTGTTCCTTGTGGTGTATCAAGCGTGTCATTTGAGCGACGGCGGAATGGCCACCAGGACATTAAGGATTGCTCCTTCTAATTGGACTTGCAGGTGAATAGTGTTTGTATGCACGGGTCAATCAATCATAGTATAGGCCACCTATGGGCATGTGCAGTATGCTCTCTTTCATCGGCGTTGTCAAACAGGGGCATCTCTGGATGTATGCGGCATCACGCGATGTGTATTGCACGTGCCTGTGCTTCGCCTGCTGGATCTCCGCCCACACGGCGGGACGGCGTTCAGGCGGGATAGAAGGGCAGGCCGGGCAGAACTTGCTCGGGAGAGTATCCAGGGGGCAGTTGAAGGGTCACAAGCACTACGCCTGCTGGGGTGGGCGGCGCGATCTCTACCGTTCCGCCGAGGCGCTCGATACTTGCTTGCGCCTGGCGTACCTGCTCGATGTTTTCAGGCCGTGATAGCAATGCTTCATACGTTTGCATGGTACACGACCACTTCCCTGCGCATACTGTGGCAGCAGCTTAGGTTGATGATACCAGGATGATACCAGATTACTCTTGGAGTGTGTTCTGGAAAGAACCGGACGTGACGTAACGGCCTATTGCGTGCGAGCCAGCGAAGGCCGAGAGCAGCTCACCTCCAGGACTTGACTGAACGTGATCGTTCAGGTAATGTGCGGACGTGATCTTTCTGAATGATGGCGCTCAGGTGAAACCCCGCGTCGCCGATGGGAGCGGAGGCGGAATATGGAGGAAAGTAGTGGCGGCCTCAGTGGGGAGCGAGAACGTTCCCGGCGTGGCCGCGCGCGAGACCCCGAGGTGAATGAGGCAATCCTCGCCGCAACCATGGACCTGCTGGCCGAGATCGGCTATGCGCGCCTGACGATGGACCAGGTCGCGGTGCGGGCGCGGGTCGGCAAGGCGAGCGCGTACCTGCGCTGGCCCAACAAAGTGGCCCTGGTGGCGGAGGCGATTCAGCATCGCGCCGCCGTCGTCCCTGACGTGCCCGATACGGGGAGCCTGCGCGAGGACATGCGAACGTTCCTGCGAGCCCTGCTGCGCAGTAAATCGGCGGCGCAACGGGCGCTGGCCGCCGTGACCGGCGAGATCGCCAGCAATCCAGAGCTGGCGAAGGCCTGGCGCCAGGGTGTAGCCGGGACACTATTAGCCCGCGTGCGGGAGCTTGTGCAGCGCGCCGTCGCGCGCGGGGAACTTCCGGCGTCCAGCGACGTGGAGTTGCTGTCGCTAGTGCCACTGACGCTGCTGCAGAGCTGGCGGCAGGGACACGACCAGAGCCCAGACGACACAGTGGTCGAGCGGATTGTCGACCAGTTCTTCACGCCAATTCGCTGAGAGGACGCATCATGTTCGCTGCCATCGCGCGGTTCGCTGCCCGGTTACGCTGGCTGATCGTCCTCGTCTGGGTCGCCGGGGTCATCACCGGAGCTCGCCTGCTGCCGAGCCTGTCGAGTGTCACCCAATCCAACAGCGCCCAGTTTCTCTCATCGTCGAGCCCGAGCGTGCAGGCCGCGGTGCCGCTATCTGCCCTTGCCGCGGGACCGACCGCCGGTCCTTCCCCGACCGCAACTGAAGGAGGCCGCTCATGACCGTGCCCGATGATGCCCGCCCGGTCCCAATGCCAGCAAAGGGCGATACGGAACTCTCGCAGAACGGGGGCCGCCGTGGGGTGATTGGCAACGAGCGACTGACCGCGCTAGCCGGCGCGGCGCTGCTCGTGCTGATCGTCGTCGAGCTCGTGACCACGGCCAGCCTGCACACGCTGCTGTCCGTCCACGTCTTTGTTGGGGTGCTCCTAGCCGGACCACTCGCTGTCAAGCTCGGCAGCACGGGCTACCGCTTCGTGCGCTACTACACCCGCGCGCCCGCCTATGTGCGTAGAGGGCCGCCGCGCCTGGCGTTGCGGGTGCTCGCTCCGCTGCTGGTCGCCACGACCCTGACACTCATAGGCAGTGGTATCGGCCTCGTGCTGGCCGGTCCAACGCAGGATCAGGAAGGTCCGCTGCTCCGCGTGCACGCCCTGAGCACGCTGCTTTGGCTCCCGCTGCTCGCAATCCATGCGGTCGCCTACTTCCCGCGAGTTCCTCGCCTCATCGCGGACGACTTGAGCAGACCACCCGTCGCGCAAGCCCCAGGACGCGGCGTACGGCTGGGCGTGAACCTCGGCGCGGTACTGGGGGGCGTGATCGCGGCCGTACTGTTGCTTCCCGTCGCCGCGCCGTGGAATGTCTGGATCCAGACGAACGGCAACAACGGCCCAGCGGGTCCCTTGGTTGCCGGTACCTTGCTGGCCGTCCTCGCTCTCGTGGCCATCAGACCGCTCAGATGGAAGTGACCGCCTGAGAGCTCATTGAGAGGTGAGCTGGAGGCGGCCTCGCCAGTCACCATGCATGCGTGTGATGATTCGGACCCGCGGACCCGCGGATCATGCACATCAGTGCTGCGCACGATGCGACGGCACGCTCTCTCGACGATACCGCGATACAGGGCGAACGGAATTGCCCGTCAGCAGGGAACGGAGCGCATGATCTCGGCAGCCACATGATGCTCAAGCTCCTCCAAAATACGCTCTTAGATGCATACTCCTGGTTATGGATGGCTGAACCAGGAACGACTTGGGGAGATGGGGTTGACTATCTGGAACTGATGCTGAGCGGATAATCGGTCTCTTGTGAGGCGATATAGCCGGTTGAATGCAGTGATGTGGCGGTGATAAGATAAGGGGAGCGCAACGAACAATCGGCCAGATGCCCGCAACGTGGCGGGTGGACCTGGCGACTACCATAAGGGAGTGGGACGATGAAGGCGCTGGTAAAGAGTGAGGCCGGACCTGGGCTGTGGCTGAGAGATGTGCCAGAGCCTACCATCGGGGTGAATGACCTGCTGATTCGGGTGCTGCGTACCGGCATCTGCGGCACCGATTTACATATTTACGACTGGGACGACTGGGCACAGCGGACGATTCCCATACCGCTTGTCATCGGGCACGAGTTTGTGGGCGAGGTGGTCGAGGTCGGGTCGAATGTCAACGATTTTCGTCCCGGCGATATTGTCAGCGGCGAGGGTCACCTTGTCTGCGGGCAGTGCCGCAACTGTATGGCCGGCCGCAGGCATGCCTGCGCCCATACACAAGGGATCGGGGTCAATCGTCACGGCGCGTTCGCCGAGTATATCGCGCTGCCGATGACGAACGTCTGGCACCACTTCCCGGGCGTGGATCTGGATGTGGCCGCGATCTTCGATCCGTTCGGCAATGCGGTCCACACGGCTCTGACCTTCCCCCTGATTGGCGAGGATGTGCTCATCACCGGGGCAGGGCCAATTGGCATCATGGCGGCGGCAGTGGCCCGCCACGCAGGCGCGCGGCATGTCGTCATTACCGACGTCAACGACTACCGGCTGGATATGGCGCGGCGCATGCAGGTCACGCGCGCGGTAGACGTCCGGGCAACCACCCTGAGTGATGTGCAGGCGGAGCTGGGCATGCGCGAGGGCTTCGACGTGGGGCTGGAGATGTCTGGCAATCCCACGGCGCTGCGCGACATGCTGGCAAATATGGCGCATGGCGGACGAGTCGCGCTGCTCGGCCTGCCATCCAAGGAGTTCCCGATTGACTGGACGACGGTCATCTTCAACATGCTGACCCTGAAAGGGATCTACGGGCGCGAGATGTACGAGACCTGGTACAAGATGTCCGTTATGCTGCAGTCGGGGCTCGACATCTCGCCCGTCATTACGCATCGCTTCCCCTACAGGGAGTTTGAAGAGGCGTTCGAGACGGCGCGAGCGGGGCATGCGGGCAAGGTGGTGATGCGCTGGGCCGAGCCGTCGCATTGAAAGGCAGAGATCAATGTTCACGTCTGTGCGGGATGAGCTGAACGCCGAGCTGGAGAGCATTCGCTCGGCTGGATTATTCAAGAATGAGCGGGTGCTTGCCTC
>DASVOW010000404.1:0-3028 GCA_036383155.1 Ktedonobacterales bacterium | reverse complement strand
ATGGATCTGGTGACGACGCGGCGCGGCACATTCCGCGATATGAAATACATCGAGGAAGATCGCGTCCACCTGACCTACCGCATGCCCCTCGGTGAGCTGATCATCGACTTTTACGATCAGCTCAAGTCGCGCACCCAGGGCTATGCCTCGCTGGACTACTCATTCGCCGGCTATGAGGAATCTGATCTGGTCAAGCTCGACATCCTGGTGAACGGGCAGTCGGTCGATGCGCTCTCGCTGATGACACACCGCAATAAGGCCGCGCAACAGGGACGCCAGCTGACCGAGCGGCTCAAGGATTTGATCCCGCGCCAGCTCTTCGAGGTGCCGATCCAGGCCGCCGTTGGCAGCCGCATCATTGCGCGCGAGAGCGTCAAAGCGATGCGCAAGAACGTGCTGGCGAAGTGTTACGGCGGCGACGTGAGCCGCAAGCGTAAGCTGCTGGAGAAGCAGAAAGAGGGCAAGAAGCGACTCAAGCGTGTGGGCAGCGTCGAGATTCCGCAGGAAGCGTTTATGGCGATGCTTAGCCTGGGCGAAGATTAGTCACGCCGCTCACAGGCACAAATAAAGGACTGGCCCGCGTCGACCAGTCCTTACATCACATCTTCTTGTGCCAAACAGCGGCACTACACTTGCGTCATACATGCAGACTCCTCCACCATCTGCGTGGTGGAGGGAGGGACGCGTAACATCACGTCCCTTTAGCCTGTCAGACTTGCCGGTTGACCTAAAATCAACTCCCGAACTGTCTTCGTCATGCCGCTGTCAAAGATCATCATCTTGCGCGGTGTAGAGTTTTGACTCAAGCTCCGGCATGCCCTGCATGCCCGCCTTTACGGGCTCGCCTAGTCAATTTGAAACACCATGCAAAAGAGTCGTATCGGCTTCTTCATTGGGAACATGGGGTAAGTCTCCTTTCCCTTGGTTCCACCTCCGATAGGGGCTTTCTCGCCATTGACTCCCTCTCGGGAGGATATCCCTCTCGGGATGGTTCAACCGTAACACACAAGACACGCTATGTCAACATACGAACGTAGATGCTCGCCGAATGTGATGGCTCCGTGATACACTATCCGCCTGCTCGCACTGCAGGCTAGTAGCGGTACAATAGTGGTGAGAGGTAGGTTCGGCATCTTCATAGGCTCGCACCGAGTGGGTTACCCGAGTCTGGGCGACTCAGCACCGGCAAGTAACGACGATACTGTGATACTGTCTCCGTAGCGTTTGCTGACGGTCCCACGCGATGAATGGCGGCGCACTATACTTCGGAGGTAGTGTTGAGTGTACATGCGTCCCCACCTGATCGCTTGTGAGGCTGAGCCATGACAGACATGACAGACAATGACGACATCTGCGACGTGCCGGGCATCCTCATTGGGCACGATACGCTGGCCGCGGCTGGCACAGGCTGCACGGTGGTGCTCTGTGAGTGGCCCGCGCTCGGCGCTGTAGACGTGCGCGGGGGCGCGCCCGCCACGCGAGAGACCGACCTGCTCGATCCGCTCTCCTTCATGCGCGAGGTGCATGCCGTGCTTCTCACAGGCGGCAGCGCATTCGGACTCGACGCAGCCAGCGGGGTGATGCGCGTGCTGGAGGAGCGTGGCATTGGCTTCGACGCGGGTCCGGCGCGCGTGCCCATCGTGCCAGCGGCAGCGCTCTTTGATCTTGGCTTTGGGCGGGCGGATGTTCGGCCCGACGCGGCAGCGGGAGCGCGTGCCGTCGCAGCGGCAGCGGAAGGGCCGGTCGCGCAGGGGTCAGTAGGAGCGGGTACAGGCGCGACGGTAGGCAAAGCGGCAGGCCCGGCGTTCGCCACGAAGGGTGGAATCGGCAGCGCCAGCGCGCTCTTGCCGTCAGGCCATACTCTGGGAGCGATCGTAGCCGTCAATGCCGTGGGCGACATTTACGATCCCGATACGGGGCGCATCGTGGCCGGCGCGCGTGCGCCCGACGGGCACAGATGGCTCGCACAATCCAGCCCGGCAGCCACTCCCTACGTTGGGCAGGCGCCGGGGACCAATACAACCCTAGCAGTCATCGCTACTGACGCGCCGTGGGGCAAGGTCGAGCTGGGCAAGCTCGCCCAAATGGCCCACGATGGACTGGCGCGCGCCATTCGACCTGTGCATACACCGATGGATGGTGATGTCGTCTTTGCGCTCTCCACCGCCCGCGCCACGCCTGACGGGCCCATGCAACAAGCATCAGCGGACAGGACGTGGCCTCTTCAACTTGCGTTGACCGGCGAGATCGCGGCCCAGACGCTCGCACGCGCCGTGGTGAAAGCCGTCCGCGCCGCCACCAGCCTGCATGGTGTCCCTGCGCTGCGCGATTTCTAACGTTTCCAGTGTCTCTCCAGTGTCTCTATCGTTGCGACGCGACAAACGCCAGCGCTTCTTGCGCCAGGGGGAGCCATTCCTCCGCGGATGTCGATTCGATGGCGATCCACTCCTTCATGAGCCGGCCGTCACGGCGAGGATCGAAGCGTTCCCCTGCTTCCGCGGCCACGAGCGCATCCACTCGTTGTCGCGGGAGCTTGAGGACGAGCTTACCCCCACTGAGCATCGCGAAGATTTTGCCGTGAATCTTCAATGCCGACGCGCCAAACCCGTTTCCCGGCTGTGGTGGTGTGACGGCTGGATTGGTGACGAATTCGTCGACCAGGGTCGCGAAGCAGTCTTCCGGCGTAACAGGTGAGTTGCCCATGTAAAGAAGAGACCTCCGTCTCAGCAAGCCATCCAATTAATAGCCGCAGGTACAGACCAAGACCAGTATATCGTTTCTAGAACACAATTACAACCAAAGGAACTGCCGACATGCAAACCGGAGTATGGCTAGCTCCCGGAGACGAGGCTGTGATCGAGGCCGGCGAAGTACGCATCAGCGGCGGTGTCGCGTTCGAGGCGGCGCTCGATATCTGCCTTGTTGCTATCTATGGTCCGTAGCGTCGCTCGATTTATCTCGACGGTACCAGACTATTGCAAGCAGCTTCCGTCAGCGGTACACTGCGTGGGCCTTCGTGAGAAGAGCC
>DASVOW010000403.1:0-1523 GCA_036383155.1 Ktedonobacterales bacterium | reverse complement strand
TCGCGGCTAATAGTCGTGTAGGTGCCATGCTCCCGCAGCTCCCGGGCGATCGTTGCCACCAGGCCCAGCGTCGCGAGCATGGCGCTGTCGCCAATGCTGACCCGCCGCACACCCAATGTGAAGAGCTCCGGCGCAGGTAGCGACCCCGGAATCGCGAGTATATTGAGCGGACCCGGAATCTCCCGCACCAGAACCTCAATAGTTGCCGCGTCCATGACCAGCGGAACGAATATGCAGTCCGCCCCTGCCTCCAGATAGGCCCTGCCCCGCCGAATGGTCTCCTCCAGGCGCGCCTGCCCTTCGCCAACTCCCGCGAGAGAGGTGTCGATCCGCGCATTGATCATCAGATGAATGCCCGCATGTTCAGCCACCTCACGCGCGGCGGCAATGCGTTCAACCTGCGCCTCCACCGCAAAGAGTGGCTGCGCCGCATCCTGCGTGCTATCCTCCAGATTCACCCCCACCGCGCCGGCCGCGATCACCCGCTCCACGGTGCGTGCGACATCCGTTCCCGATGGTCCGTAGCCCGCTTCGATATCAGCCGTCACCGGCACCTGCACTGCCGCCGCGATGCGCTCAATCGCCCGCAACATCACATCCGGTTCAATGCGTTGCCCATCCAGACATCCATGCGAGTAAGCAATTCCGGCGCTGGTCGTGCCAATCGCCGGAAACCCCGCCTCCTCAAACACCCGCGCGCTCGCTGCATCCCACGCATTCGCCAGCAACAGCGACGAACCCTCCCCATGCAGAGTCAAAAGCTGCTGTGCTTTGTCTTGCAGTTGTGACATATTTCGCCAGTCCGTTCCTTTCTCGACGCACGAGGCTTGCCACAGTGGCATAGCCTGCCGACTGAAGCCACTACCCCCGCGTATGCGTGAGCCTGCTTCCATCGTCTCCACTATGCATCACGCGATAAGTGCTCGCTGGCACATTTCCGCCATCACCATCGCCGGTCATCGGCACGACTATCACAGCGAGCCCCAGCACCCAGTTCTAAACGTCTCGCATGGTACTGTCCGAAAATCGCTAGCCACCTGCACGCCGTTCGCATATCATAGAGCTATGGACACACCGCACATCTCCACCGATTTCGATCTCTGTTATCGCGCCATCTGCAGCCGCGACTCCCGCTTCGATGGGCGCTTCTTCATAGCGGTCACCACGACCGGCGTCTATTGCCGCCCCATCTGCCCCGCCCGAACGCCTCACGCTGCGCACGTCCGCTTCTATGCATGTGCCGCCGCTGCCGAAGCCGCTGGATTCCGCGCCTGCCGTCGCTGCCACCCCGAGGCCAGCCCAAACTCGCCCGACTGGAACATGCGCGCCGATCTGGTTGCCCGTGCGCTTCGCCTGATCGCCGACGGTGCAGTGGACACCGATGGAGTGACCGGGCTGGCGCGTCGCCTCGCCGTCAGCGAGCGCCACCTTTATCGCATGCTGATGGCTGAGGTAGGCACCGGCCCGCTCGCGCTCGCCCGTACACGCCGCGCGCAGGCGGCCCGCCAGTTGATCGACCAGAC
>DASVOW010000402.1:0-7403 GCA_036383155.1 Ktedonobacterales bacterium | reverse complement strand
TGAGGCCGAGCTTTGTCGGCATTGTGCGGGGTGAGCTGTTCAAGATGTCGCGGCAGCGGTTTACATGGGTTTTGGGGTTGCTGCTGGTGGGGATGATCTGCCTGCCGTATCTGGGCAACCTGAACGACGCGATACGGCAGGTACCGGTCCAGGCGATGTATCTGCGTATGGGCAGCGCGTTCTTTGTGCTGCGGGTGTATTCGGGGATACTGCTGATCCTGGTGACGGCGCGGCTGATCGGCATGGAATATTCGGGTGGGACGATTCGGGTACTGCTGGCGCGTGGCGTTGGGCGTGTGCAACTGCTGGGGGCCAAGCTACTGGCGCTGAGTTTGGTGGCGCTGGCGGTGTTTGTGGCTGGCCTGCTGCTGAACGGCGTGCTTACCGTGCTGAATTTGGCGCTGCTGTTTGGCAGCCTGAGTCCGTTAACATCGCTGCAGGGCAGCTTTTGGGCGGATACGGCGCTGTATGGGGCGACGGTGCTGATCAGCATGGGGGTGACGATCCTGATGGCGGCGGCGGTGACGGCGGTTACGAGGTCGCTGGCGGCTGGGCTAAGCATCGGGCTGGGGTGGTTTCCTGCGGACAATATCGGGGTAATCTTCTTTTACCTGGCGTTTCGTCTGACGGGGAGTGATTTCTGGACGCTGGTGACGGGCGACTTCCTAGGGCCGAATCTCAACGTGATGGCGGGCTGGCTGCTGCCGGAACGGGCGCATGCGGCGGCGGCGTTCGCTGCGTTCAATGGGCCGCTGGTGCTTGTGGATGGCGCGCATACGCTGCTGATCGCGGGTATCTATGCGCTGGTATTTGCGGTGGTGGCGTTTGGGTTGACGGGCTGGCGCGATGTGACGGAGTGAACCCTGGGAACGGGGCACACGACGCGAGATGGTGCAGGCACTGGGCGGGTACTGGTATGGAGGCGCTAGGCGCTGATGTCGCGCTGGTGATGCTGCAGGCGCTTGATGCGGTAGAGCAGGCGGAGGCGGCCAGGGAACAGGCGCTCGTCGAGTGGCTTGACCACATAATCGTCCGCGCCCGCCTGGAAGCCCGCGACTTTGTCGTTGATGCCGTCGCGGCTGGTGAGCAGCATGATGGGCAGAAGCTCGCTGCACGGCTGGCTGCGCACGTGCTCGCAGAGGGAGAGTCCGCTACCGTCTGGGAGATCGACCTCACTCACCATCAGATCTGGAATCTCTGTCTGTAATATGTCCATTGCTTCGGCTATCCCACTTGCGAAGCGCAGGCTATAGCTATCGGCCAACGTGGCTTGCACGCGAAGACGCGCAGCCGCGTTTCCCTCCACCACCAGCACACGCAGGTGGTGCTCCCTGTGTATCTCTTCGGCTGCCACAACCCACCCCTTGCGCCATCAGATATGCCGCTCTATTGCTAGTCCCGCGCTGACGCTACTACACTCTTATTAACGCGCTACACTTTTGGAGGTGCCGCACGTCGCTTTTTGGGCTAATGTGCGGCCTTGTTATTCTTATGCTCGTGGCGCTCCAAGCTGCTCAAGGCGACGCTCACGCTCTTCGGGCGTGATCCGCATGACGCGCTCGAGGGTGGCGAAGAGGACACTTGGCTTGAACGGCTTTGCCAGGTACTCATCTACGCCGGAAAGGATGCCCGTCATCTGATCGTGATCTTCGGTCATCGCGCTCAAGATGATGAGTGGGGTGTGGGCTGAGGCGCCGTCGCCGCGGATGCAGCGCACGACCTGATAGCCATCCATGCGCGGCATCTTGACATCGACGATGACACAGTCGGGGTGTTCGTTGTAGAAGCACTCCAGGCCCTGGACTCCATCGTACGCTACGACCACGTCGTACTTTCCATACATGCCGACGGCGTGCCGAACGAGCTCGACAATCGTTGGATTATCGTCGATCACCAGCACTTTTTTCTGCTTTGGCACCTGCTGCGTCACTGCTGCGCTTTGCCCTTGCGCGTCCGCCGCCACCTGCCCTGTCATGCTGCCCAACCTCCCCTGGATGACGTGCCGTTTGCCAACCTATGATCTCAAGACGCTGGATACGCCGCAAATGATACAGGGAAAATGGGCCGGGCCGCGTGTATCAGCGTTGATCGCACCTCTTGCAGAGCTATTCTACCATGGACATGGTGTATGATCCAGGCGACTGTGATGGTATGTTGCTGGAATGAAGCGCAGACATATGGTGTGTCATGGTGTGTGATATGGTAGAGGGTGAGGATGGCGAGCGAACGTGACTAGCTTGACGTTCCGTAGCCAGAGTTGAAGCGCTGTAGGCACGATGCGCAGCTGCCGCGGTATTGAGGCCCAGCCATTTCGCCGATGACCGCTCGTGAGTGGATATGGCTCGATAGGAGAGCGATTATGCCCGACAATGCCACGACTGAGAGTAGCAGTATTGCCGACACGCGCCAGACGCACTCGTTGGGCGCGAGTGAGCGCTATGCGCGCCAGACGCTCTTTATGGGCATCGGGCGGGAGGGCCAGGAGCGTATCAGCCGGGCGCGTGTGCTGATCGTGGGATGTGGCGCGTCGGGCAGCGTGCTTGCCAATAATTTGGCGCGCGCGGGGGTGGGGCATCTGCGCATCGCGGACCGCGACTATGTGGAAGGCAACAATTTGCAGCGCCAGGTGCTCTATGAGGAGGAGGACGTGGTACGCGGCATGCCCAAGGCGGTCGCGGCGGCGGAGCGGTTGCGGCGGGTGAACAGCTTGATCGATATCGAGCCGGTGGTGGCGGATGTGACGGCGGAGAATATCGAAGAATTGCTGGAGGGCGTGGATGTGGCGCTGGATGGAACCGATAACTTCGAGACGCGCTATCTGCTCAATGACGCGTGCCTCAAAGCGGGCATTCCCTGGATCTATAGCGGAGTGATTGCGGCGTATGGGGTGACGATGACGGTGCTGCCGCATAATACGGCGTGCCTGCGCTGTGTCTTCCCGGAGCGCCCACTGCCCGGCACGACGCCGACGTGTGACACGGCGGGTGTGCTCAACGGCATCGTGGGGGTGATCGCGGGGATGGCTTCGACGGAGGCGCTCAAGCTGCTGGTGGGCAGCGAGCAATTGGTGCGCGGCTTGACGTGGGTGGACCTGTGGGAGAATACGTTCGAGCGGATCGAGCTGCCGCGACAGGAGGATTGCCCGGCGTGCGGCAAGGGAGAGTTCAGCTATCTGGATGCGGCGATAGACGAGAGCGGCACATCACTCTGTGGGCGCAACGCGGTGCAGGTGCGCGCGCCACGTGGGACGAGCGGCACGCTGGATCTGGATGCGCTGGGCGAGCGGCTGCGCGAGGTGGGCGATGTGGCGAGCAATGGCTTCCTGCTGCGGCTGCGCGTGGATGGGTATGATGTGACGGTGTTCCCGGATGCGCGGGCGATCGTCAAGGGGACGGATGATCCGGCCGTTGCTCGCAGCGTCTACGCGAAGTATATCGGCATGTGATCATCAGTAGTGGTGTGTGAAGAGGAGCATAAGGGCGGGCGTGGAAGAGGTGAGCTGGGCTACGCTTCCACGCCCGTTGGTTGTGTCTGTGGCGGAGGGCATGAGGTCTTTGCCTGACTGACGTGAGTGTGTGCGGCGTGCGACCGCTGTCGGTCGCACGCCGTTTGCGGAAGAATGGTATGTCACTCGGGGAATGGGGTGCGCTCTTCGCGCGAAATTGTGGGATCGCGTGACCATGGCTCGGGTGGCTCTGGGATCTCTACCGGCTCTGGGGGCTCCAGCGGATTGAGTCGCCACCACAAGAGAAACAGCACACCCAAGGTGAACATGGCGATCCCCATCCACAGGTTGATGTTGACTCCGGAGGCTTTCAGTATGTCCGCCGGGCTCGCGAACAGCCCCGCAATAAACAACACCACACCATAGAGGGTAAACAGGCCACCGATCAGTATACGCAGGTCAAATAACTTGGCTGCCGCCGACTTCGGTTCGTGCGACTCGGTCGTCTGCTGGCTCATGTACTGCTCCTTTCATGCTCCTGGCGTTTGCTACGCTGAGATGCGTGGCTCAGATGAAGACCAAGGAGAGCACGAGGACTATCGCAAGCGCGCCGAACCCCAGCACGTTCGGGGATTTCCACCATACGGGCTTGGGCGTCTTCGACGGGTCGGGAGCGTTCGGGTCTGGGACACCCCAGACCAGTCCGGCCAACTCGGAGAGCGGCTTTGGCTTGCCGAGTAGCGTTACGATGACTGTGACCACCGCATCGGCGATGAAGGCGGCGATAGCACCGTAGAAGTTTTGCATTTGAGCGTTAATGGTGGCGTGCGCGGGGTCGATGTGGCCGCCGGGATAGAAGTACGGAATATAGTACGCTACGTAGTGGAAGATCCCCGCGGCGAGCGTGCCTGCGGCCAGCCCAAGGACGCCCGCCATCGGCGAGACGCGCTTCCAGAACATCGCGATGATGAACGTCGCGAAGAGCGGTGCGTTGAAGAAGGAGAACAGCAACTGGATGTAGTTCATGATGTTGGTGTAGCCCGCGGCAATGAAGGCGGTCAGGATGCCGATGAGCACTCCAGCGACGGTCACGATCCGGCCGACCTGCAGGTAGTAGCGGTCGGAGCGGCCGCGGCGGATGTAACTCTGCCAGATGTCGTAGGTGAAGACCGTATTAAAGGCAGAGACGTTTGCCGCCATGCCTGCCATAAATGCGGCCATCAGGCCAGCCATTGCGACGCCGAGCACTCCATTGGGCAGGAATCTGTTCATCAGCAAGGGAATCGCGTCATTGTAGGGGAGCCCAGTTGCGGTTCCCAGGCCTGGTATCAGGACGAGCGCGATCAGGCCAGGGATGATGGTCAAGAACGGGATGAAAATCTTGGGGTAGGCGCCGATGAGGGGGGTGCGCTGCCCAGCAGAGAGGTCTTTGGCTGAGAGCGCCCGCTGCACCTCGGCGAAGTTGGTCGTCCAGTAGCCAAAGGAGAGCACGAAGCCCAGCCCAAAGACGATGCCTATCCAATCGCCGAGCGGGTTGGACCAGGGGATTCCGGTACCCTGCCAGGAGGAGAAAGCGTGGGCGCCCAGAGGGGTGCTCAATACTGCCTTCTGCAGCCCTGCCCAACCTCCGACGTGCACCAGACCGACGATCACGATGGGAATGAGCCCGGCCAAAATCACGAAGAACTGCAAGACTTCGTTGTAGATTGCGCCGGAGAGTCCGCCGAGCGTGATGTAGGCCAGCACGAAGCCAGCTGCGACGATGATGGAAAGCCACAGCGGCCAGCCGAGCAGCGCCTCCAAGATGATGGCCAGGGCGTAGAGGTTGACCCCGGCGATCAGCACGGTGGAGACAGCGAAGGTGAGCCCGTTGAAGAGGTGGGTGGGCGCGTTGAAGCGGCGACGCAGATATTCGGGGACGCTGCGCACCCGCGAGCCATAGTAGAAGGGCATCATGACCAGCCCGAGAAAGACCATGGCCGGGACGGCACCGATCCAGTAGAAGTGGACGGTGGACCACCCATATTGGGCGCCATTGGCCGCCATGCCAAGGATCTCGATGGCGCCGAGGTTGGCCGAGATAAACGCGAGTCCGGTGATCCATGCGGGCAAGGAGCGCCCAGCCAACAGAAAGTCTTCGCTGGTGGCGATGGCACGCCGGGCCAGGACGCCGATCGTGATGACGAGAGCGAAATAGACGAACAGGATGGCGAAGTCGAGGGCGTTGAGGGTCAGCCGTAATGGGTTGGCCGCCAGCACTGGCAGAAGCATGATCTTCCTCCCCATAGAGTGACAACTCGTGTCGCCATGGACATACGAGCTCTTTGACGTGAATCCTTCGACCTGAATCCTTCGATGTGAGTCCTTTGACGTGAATCCTTTGCAGAGAGCAGGGCAGAAACTATGCCAGACCCCCCAGCCCGCTGGTATCCGCATTCGCCACGCATGTCCTTTCGAGGGAGACCAAGTTTCCGTGGCGCAGATGGTATGACGCACTCGGGTTTCTGCGCGATCGGGGGAATTCTTTTATATGAGGAGTGATAGCGTGCCTTGAAGAACAGGCAGGCGAGACTGCTCTAGCTAGTAGTGCCTAGGTGTATAGGTATGTGAGAAGTGGTGTCAGTGGTGCATAAAGAGCGCGACCAGAGCGTGGCCGATCAACTGTACTACTCTTCCAAGCCCCTCGATGGCAAGTGGCACGACGCCGTCGACGCCGTCGAGGTCTGGTGCCACTTGCCTTGCCTGTTCACGGCGTGGCGCTTCGTGTGCCAGTGCTCTGCCATGGAGCGCTTCGGTGTTGGTGGGGTCGAGGGACAGGGCGTGTTCGAATGCGGCTTGCGCTTCGGGGAAACGCTGCAATTCGAGCAGGGCCTTGCCTTTGCCGACCCAGGTGAGGCAGATGGTGTCGTCCAATGCCAGCGCTCTGTCGAACGCCTGGAGCGCCGCGGCTTGCTGGCCCTGTGCATAGAGTTGTAGTCCGCGGCGCGTTGAATCGAGGCTTGCTTCACGTGGTGTCATCGCTGTGGCAATCTCCTCGCTCATGTCTATGTCCGTGGTCTCCAATACTGAGTGCTGGTTAGCGGCCCCAATGGAAGAGACGCGCGAGCCAGCCCGGCCGTTGCGTGCGCTCGGCTTTGGGGATCTTGGGGGCGTGGGGCTTGCCCTTTTTGTGGGAGGGAGTGGCGTCCGACAGGGATGGGGTGCCCTCGCGTGAGGCGTCTTCGCCTTGCGGCTCGACGGTGGAGGGTGCGGCGGAGGTGGTGGGAAGCGTGGCGACGCGCAGAGGCGCGTTTGGCTCGGCCTGCGTCTGTGGCGCGCTGGCGGCGTCGGTGGACGCAGGTGCGTGGCTGGGTGTATGGAAGATGTGGCGCGTGCCGGACGCCAGCGATGCGCTTTCGGCGGGCGCGGGTGCTATGGGGGGCGTAAGATGTCCGCTTGCCGTGGTGTGGATGGTTGCTGCTGGTGAGGCGGCGGCGTTGGGCGCGGGTGGCGACGCCTCATCTGACGACATGGTGCGCTGCTGGCGGGCCTGCAGGTAGTCGAGGAAGGCTTCAACTACGGACGGACTGACCTCCGCAGGCTCCAGGTCGAGCGCGCGACGGGCCTCGGCAGTAGCTTGATCGCGATCGCCGTGACGTAGCAGGTCGAGTGCGGAGTCCAGGTGCGTGTCGGCTCCGGTTGGGGCGAGATCGACGCAGCGGGCATATTCGATCTGCGCCTCATCTGGCTGGCCGTTGGCGTGGAGGAGGGCCGCGAGTGTCAGCCGGGGCGCGATGAACGATGTCCTGCGCGCCAAGGCTGCACGCAATTTTTCCTCCGCCTCGGCGGTCTCGCCCCAGCGCCAGAGGGCCTGGCCGTAACGGTAGAGCACGGTGGCGCTGAGGGGGAGGAGGGTGTGGGCGAGATGGAAGGCGGCTCGGGCTTCGGTGCGGCGGTCGAGCATAGCGAGCGCCTGGGC
>DASVOW010000401.1:0-4156 GCA_036383155.1 Ktedonobacterales bacterium | reverse complement strand
GGCTTCAACTACGGACGGACTGACCTCCGCAGGCTCCAGGTCGAGCGCGCGACGGGCCTCGGCAGTAGCTTGATCGCGATCGCCGTGACGTAGCAGGTCGAGTGCGGAGTCCAGGTGCGTGTCGGCTCCGTCTGGGGCGAGATCGACGCAACGGGCAAATTCAATCTGCGCCTCATCTGGCTGGCCGTTGGCGTGGAGGAGGGCCGCGAGTGTCAGCCGGGGCGCGATGAACGATGCCCTGCGCGCCAAGGCTGCACGCAATTTTTCCTCGGCTTCGGCGGTCTCGCCCCAGCGCCAGAGGGCCTGGCCGTAACGGTAGAGCACGGTGGCGCTGAGGGGGAGGAGGGTGTGGGCGAGATGGAAGGCGGCTCGGGCTTCGGTGCGGCGGTCGAGCATAGCGAGCGCCTGGGCGAGATCGAGCTGTACTTCGGGGTTCCTGGGGGCGCGCTCCGCCGCAAGCTGGTAGTGACGGAGCGCTTCGTCCCAGCGGTCGTGGCGCGATAGGAAGCGTGCGAAGCCCAGGTGCGGCAGCGGGTTGGCGGGAGCGAGCACTAGCGCGCGGTGGTACTCGCGTTCGGCCTCCGCGTCGCGGCCGGTGTCGGCGAGCAGGATGGCGTAGTGGTGGTGGCCCTCCCAATTGTCGGGTGCGGCGGCGAGGGCGCGCAGATAGAGCGGCTCGGCCTCGTGCACGCGCTGGCGTGAGTCGAGCAGGTTTGCCAGGCCGACCAGGGCGTCTACGGTCCAGTGGTTGATGCTCAGGACGGCGCGATACGCAGCCTCGGCCTCGGCTGGGCGTTCGAGCAGGGCGAGCAGATCGGCGCGGATCAGTCGCACCCGCAGATCGTCGGTGGGGCGCAGCGCAAGGGCGCGGTCGAGGGCGCGCAAGGCTTCCTCGGAGCGGCCCTGGCGGTGGAGCAGGAGGGCGAGGTTGATCAGCGTGATGTCGTCATCCGGCTCGATCTCCAGCACGCGACGATAGAGCCGCTCGGCATCTTCGGGCTGTCCCTGGCGACCGAGCACATTAGCGAGATTTACCTGCACGCTGACATCATTGGGGTTGCGCGCCAGCTCGCGCCGGAAGAACGCTTCGGCACCGGCGGGGTCGCGGTCGACTGCCTGGGCGTAGAGCTGAGCGGCTGCGGATGCTTTGCCTTGCGCTTCGAGAGTCTGGGCAAGCTCCATGCGTGGCGTGGCGCGGTCGGGGGCGACCTCCACCGCGAGGCGCAGCTCGGTCTCGGCTTCAGTGGGGCGGTCGTCACGCGCGAGGAGCGCGGCAAATTCGACGTGGATGGCGGCGTTTTGCGGGTCCTGGCGGATCGCCCGGCGGAACATCTCCTCGGCCTCGTCGATATGCCCCTCGGCAGCGAGGTGTTTTGCCAGAGCGGCGACGATAGTGGCGCTGTCGGGGGCGAGCTCGACGGCGCGACGCAGCTCGGTCTCGGCGACCGCTGCCTTGCCACTGCGGGCGAGGTGCAGGCCATAGGCAAGGTGCGCGGCGGGGTCGGTTTCGAGCAATGTGGCAGCCTGGCGCAGGAGCGGCTCGGCCTCTTCGGTGCGGGCGCGCTGCTCGAGGAGCTGGCCGAGCGCGAGCGCAAGCTGTCCATCGTCTTCATCGAGGCTGAAGGCGCGCTGGAGGAGCGCTTCGGCCTCGTCGAACCAACCGTGGCGGCCACGCAGCAGCGCAAGCTGTGTGATGGCTCCTGGCAGGCGCGGTTCGAGTCTTAGCGCCTGGCGTAGGGCCGCCTCTGCTTCGGTATCTTGTCCCTGCTCCAGCAGGACGAGCGCATAGCGCGCCAGCACGGCTGGATTATCGGGCGCCAGATCCAGCGCACGTTGGAAGCAGCGCGCCGCCTGCTCGGCTCGCTCGGAGCGCAGCAGTAGCACGCCGTACTGGGCGTAGGCGAGGGGGGCGTCGGGGGCGATGGCGAGGGCGCGCAGGTAGAGGCGCTCGGCTTCCTGGCGGGCGGCGGGTTCATCTGTATCGGCGAGCAGCGCGGCGAGGGCGGTGTGCGCGTGCGCTTGCTCTGGGGCGCGGGCCAGCGCCTCGCGGCGGAGGACTATCGCCTCGTCATGGCGGCCAGCGTCGAGGAGCAGCGTGGTCAGCCGGTCGAGCGCCGCTTCGTCGTCAGGGGCGATTTCGAGGGCGCGGCGCAGTGTGGCTTCGGCGCGCGCCGGGTCGTCAAGCTCGGCCAGCACGATGCCATAGAGACGGAGAAGCTGAGCGTTGCCGGGGGAGCGTTCGAGGGCGCGGCGCAGGAGTGGCTCGGCCTCGGACCAGCGCTGCTCGCCGCTGTAGAGCAGCGCGAGGTTGATCAGCGTGGGGACGTGGGTGGGATCGCGGCGCTGCATCCACTTGAAATATGCCTCGGCCTGGGTGGGGTCTTTGGCGCAGGCTTCGCGGAAGATACGCTCGGCTTCGTCGTGCTGGCCGAGATCGTCGAGGACGCCGCAGAGCTGGATCTGGGCGACGGCATCATTCGGTGCGAGCGCGACTGCTTGCTCCAATTCGCGGAGGGCCTCGGTGTAGCGTTGCTGGCGCGCGAGGAGCATGCCGTAGTGGCGGTGGGCGCGCGCACCGCTGGGGTTGAGGGCGAGTGAGCGGCGCAAGATGCGCTGGGCTTCGTCGAGGTCGCCGCCCTCGGAGACGACGATTGCAAGGGTGACAAGCATATCGGCTTCGTCGGGGGCGAGCTCGGTGGCGCGGCGCAGGTGCTGCTCGGCGAGGTCGCGCTCGCCGTCGCGGATGAGCAGCACGCCGTAGTTGTAGTGGGAGATGGCACTGCCGGGGGCCAACTCGACGGCGCGCTGGAAGTGTTCGCGGGCGCCGTGGCGCTGTTGCTGGTCGTCGAGGAGGTTGGCGAGGAGCATGTGGGCTTCGGCGTTGTCTGGGGCAAGGCGCAATGCGTGGTCCAGCTCGGCGCTGGCGCCGTCCCAGTCGTTGCGGAGGGCGAGTACGCGCGAGAGCAGGAGGTGTAGCTCGACATCGCGCGGGTCGATCTCGGCGGCGGCGCGGAGGCAGCGCTCGCTTTCCTGGATGTTGGTGGGGGCGACTGTCTGGCCAAGGGCGGTCAGCGCGGCGCCGTCACGGATGCGCGTGAATTCCTGACGTAGTGCGCCGATCAGCCAGAGGCGCTTTGCGAATGGATCGGCTTCCTGCTCGTGGGTGGCATCTACTATTGTAATGGGGGATGTTGTGGGTTGAGGCGTCAGCCACTCGCTCTCGCCGTTGCCTTCGCGGGTGTAGTCGCCGGAATGCTCAAGCTCCCATGCGGCGACGTACCAGTCGGAGAGGGTGAGCTGGAAGCCGAGGGCACGGGCGGCGGCGAGCACACGCGGGCGTGAGAGGGGGGCGATCTCGATAGCTTCAAGGAGCTCCACAGCCTCGCGCACCTGTTGTTCTGCGGATTCGCGACGTGGCTCGTTGGGCTGCGGCATCAGGTCCCTCATTATCACAGCGGTGCGATGTCTGGAGGCAGAACGCTCGATTCCTCGCCCCACGAGCGAGCGCCAGTGGATGCCATTGTACCTTGCCGGGCGGTGACGGGCAAGTGGGGAGCGGTATTTGGGGGAGTGTGTATGCTGTGGGGCGAGCGGTGGGTGGCTGAGGTATTGGCGGATGGGAGATAATGCGCATCTAGACGTATGGTCCCTTTCTGCGTTCGATCAAAACGTGATTCGATTGCTCGGAGTGTGCTTGAAGGTGGGATATTGATGTGGTTAATCCAACGAACATCCTGGCAGGATGGTTTGTGTTTGTGAGCGTGTTTGGCGTGCTTGGGACTTGGAGTGGTTCGATGGCTCTGTACGTCAGAACACGCTCATCATGGCCGCACGCGCTTCGAATTTGGATGCTTGGTGCTCTCTGTAACACCTGCATCTTAGGAGCAGGTATTCCATTTGGTATTGCGCTTCTTAGAAGCACATCTGGTCAAACACCTACTCCATTCGTAATCCTAGGCGCTGCACTAATGTCGTTGGGCGCGCTCGGACTAATGAGTTGGGGAAACAGACTATACTTTCCTGCTCGCAGACAATATGGTGGACCCTAAGCCCGACGGGCCGCAGGTAACCACATTCTGGCTTCGATGGGAGAAGGTAGACTGATGGGATGGGTAGATACTGCAGAGCGCTGGACAACGGATAGCGCGTTTTTGCT
>DASVOW010000400.1:0-4754 GCA_036383155.1 Ktedonobacterales bacterium | reverse complement strand
CCAGGCCGGTCCAATCGCCTGGGAGCCTGACGGAAAAGTCCCCGTCGCGCATCGCCTGTAAGCCATACAGCAGGGCACGGGTGTCGAGTTGGGAGTGCCCATTCTGCTCGTTGCTGTGCTCGGAAGGCTCGGTGAGCGTTGCCGCTCCGTTCTGGTCCGCTGCATGGCCGACGTCGGCTCGACTGGGTTGCTTCATGTGTCTACTCCCTAATAGATGGTAGTGGCAACGCGCGATGTCACACCTGTGCCATGGAGGTGGCGCCGATAGAGCAGTGAATATGCAGCATATCCCACACTTCCAGCCACCGACGTTTCCTCACCAATATTTACCCTGCTAGACGGCAGCATTGGCACTGACGTGGCACGCTTGCATTGCCCGGCTGTCGAGAGTGCTGCCCGTGTTGAAGATATGCCTGGACGAGCGTGCCAATCGTGAGGATGGTGGGGAATGATGAGGGATCACTGGTCTCGTCGTGATGACGGGTAAGCCTATCGTACGGCTCGTGCGGCTCGGGGCTGCAATGGAGGTCATAGGAAGCATCAGTCGCCTTTTCATGTGTGATGTATGTATGCACGCCGAATCGCCGGAAGTCGGTCCTCTTACCAGCAACTACGCTGGTTGGAACGGGGGAGGCCAGCATAGGTGGCATTAAAAGCTCCAGTGACAGCAAGTATTGGGCCAAAAACGGAAGTGGTTCAGGAGTATATTGCCGAGCCAATGTGTCATCGGGCATTCCACGCTCCAGCCAATCGACACATCTTCTCGCTGGCGTTTTTCTCATCATCGAGAGGGGAACTTGAGTGGCCTGTGTGACGTCAGAGCGAGGTGGGCGAATGACACTAGACCGTCCAATGTACCGAAACTGATCGCTCGTTCGTGGTAAGACATATGGCTATAATGCGTAATGAATCTACGCATTAATGCGTAATATATTTGGATGATACGCGTGGGAGCGAGCGCGCGAACATTACCTGTGGAGGGTATGTTATTTCCTCCACGTTGGTTAATCGCTCCTTAACGTTGCGACGATATGCTTGTGCTGGTGCCTCTTCGATAAAGGTTCTGGCACGTCTGGCGTGGCATTCGAGGATACCATGATAGCTGCGTCATGGCGAGATAGGGTATGACCGCCATCTCCACAGCGAGCAGGTGTGAGGATAGTGAGATGAGGCCGAGAGAGACATCTGGCTCGACAGACGAAACACTGCGGCTGCCCATGACGCGTGGTCCAGTGGGCCGCACGACACGGCAGCCGCCGGGTAAGCCGGCGCGGCTACAGCCGCAACAGCCGCCGGTGAGTCCTACTTGGCATAGGTTGCAGCAGTCGCGGGGAACACAACAGTCGCGGCACATACAACAGCCGCGGGCCGCCGGAGGAGCTTCCGACACGCGCGCGGTCGCGCTTCCTGCCCTATGGCAGCGGGTCCGGGCGGCGTGGGTACGCGTACTCATCTGGGCTGTATGTGCCATCACCGCGACAGTCGCCACAGATCTTATCAGCGCCAGTGCCATCGCTCGGAAGGTTTCCGCATTCCTCTACACCTTCAACTTCGACCAGGAGCGGGTGCTCCTCATGACGACGCTGCTGATGTTGGTTGCGGGCAGCGCCGCCGCGGGCGTCGTCTTTCGCCGACGATTGTCTGCCGTCGTGGGCGGGTTGCTCTACTTCATCCTCTGGTATCTGAGCCCGTTTCTTGCGCGGGTGCAGCATCCACCGCTGGGCCCGGCAGGCATCAAGCAGGTGTTGATCCCTGGGGCGTTGACGAGTATGACGCTGACATTGCTGGGGATCGCGTTGGTCTGTGCCAGCGTCGGGGCCGCTATCGGGGCAGCGTATGGCGAGCTGGTGGTGACGCCGCTGGTCGCGCTCGCGCCGACGCTCTGGGCATGGGTGCGCGCGCCGGCGCGCGACCGGGCGCAACCTGTGCTGCGCGCACTCCCTCGTATAGTCATCTCGTTGGCGTTGGGAGGCCTGCTCGTCTATGCGCTGGCGCTCAGCAGCGCCGTGCCGGGCACGTTGCTCACCTATGGCATCGAGGGGACGCTCTACCGGCTCGCCCCCGGCGCGCAGGCGGGAGGGACGAATTCGGAGGCGCATGGCACGGTGCTGCAGGGGAGCTATAGCAGCCCGTCGCTTGGCGGCATTGCACGCACGTATGCCATCTATCTGCCGCCATCCTATAGCGTCGCGTCTGCGGAGCGGTATCCGGTGCTGTATCTGTTGCATGGGAGTCCTGGCACGCCGAAGGACTGGATGACGGCGGGCAAGGCGCCTGTGACCGAGGATGCGCTTCTCGCGTTGGGCAAGATGCGCGAGACCATCGTCGTCGGCGCGAACGGGAATGGTCCAGTCTATCTCTCGCAATGGGCCAACAGTTTCGATGGCCGGCAACGCATGGAGGATGCTATCGCGTTCGATCTCGTGCGCTACATCGATCAGCACTATCGCACACTGGCGGACGCGGGCGACCGCGCCATCGGCGGGAACTCAGAGGGCGGGTATGGCGCAGTCAACATCGCGCTCCATCATCCCGAGATTTTCGGCGTCGCCATGACTATGTCGGGATATTTCGTCGCGGAGGGTGCGACATTTGGGTACGGCACGGGAAGCTCTGCCTATCGGGCGTACAACAGTCCAGCGCAGTACATCTTTACCGCCAGCGGAGCGCGTGCCGCGCATGCTGTGCAGTTCATCATCTGCACAGGAACAAAAGATGGCGGATATTACCTCGATAGCCTCGATTTATATCAGCGGCTGCTCCGAGTGGGCGCCAAAGCAACTCTTGTAAAGAATTCAGGGGGGCATGGATGGGGTCTTTGGGCCCTGCAGCTTGGCGAGAGCCTGCCACTGCTCGAACCGCCTCTCCAGGCCGAAGGAACACATTCGTAGCAGTGATCGTTGGCTCTATAGCGCGAGCATCAATCATAGCATGCGCGGTATCGTCAGCCGGTCATTATGGCGACATATTAAGAGGCGTTCATTATATGGTGATTCATCCGCGGCGACGATCGGTACATGCATTGACGCTGGTGGGACGCGGCGTACTGGCGTTGCTGCTCATCGTCACTGCCCTGGCGAATGTCATGACGGCGATGGTGGCGCGCCCGTGGCAGCAGGCGCTCTTCGTCGAGCGTTTCGTCGATCTGGATATGCCCTGGTGGGGAACGCAGGGACAGGTCGTCGTCGGCGTGTTGCTCCTGCTGGTGGCGCGGGCGTTGATGCGGGGCAAGCGGCAGGCCTGGTGGCTTGCGGTTGGATTGCTGGCATACGCGTTGGTCAGCTCTCTGTTTAGCCGGAGTCATTTCAACTACATGCCGGTTTCGCTGGCGTTGCTGGGCGTGCTGTTGCTGCTGGCGCCATTGTTTCCCACGCGGAGCGACCCGCGTGCGCTGCTACGAGGCTATATTGCGCTGGGGGTTACCGTCGTGTGCCTGGTGGCGCAGCGTGAGGTCCATATATTGTGGCCGCGACAGATTGTGCAAGAAGCGTCACATATCGGCCCACCTTTGCGCGTGCTCGTGCTGCTGTTATTGCGAGGGCTCATCTTCCTCTTTGTGGGTTACGGTGTGATCGAGACACTGCGCCCCGTGCTGGATGCGCATCGCCTGCACCGTGATGAGCTAGCGCATGCTGAGAGGGTTGTTCGCCGCTACGGTCAGGTGACACTGGCGCATTTCGCGCTCAGAGCGGATAAGAGCTTTTTCTGGTCGGAGAGCAGACAGGCATTCCTCGCGTACCGACTTGCGACTGGCGTGCCAGTGATCCTGGGCGATCCGATCGGGCCTGAGGAGGAGTTGGAGCCGCTGATGCTGGCGTTCCTGGCGCACTGCAGGCGTCAGGATTGGCCGGTCGCCATCTGGCAGGCGAGCCCGCGCCTCGCCCAGAGTTGCCGCCAATGGAATTTGCACACATACAAGATGGGTGAGGAAGCGTTTGTGGACGCCGGCACGTTCTCGACGGAGGGTAAGGCTGGCGCTCCGGTGCGGCACTCCGTCACCCGGGCAAAGCGCGATGGTATCAGCATCTACTGCTGGCAAGGCGAGCCGCTGCCGGATCCCATCCTGGCGGGCATGAAAAGCATCTCGGCGGCATGGCTTGCCGAGCATGGGACGCACACGCAGATGGGGTTCAGCATGGGACGCTTCCCTGCTGACTGGTCGCCGGACCTGCTGACGGTCGCGGCGTTGAATCCCGCTGGTGAGGTGCAGGCGTTCCTCACCTGGACACCGCTCTACAACGCCAATGGCTGGGCGCTGGATGTCATGCGCCGGCTCAAAGAGACGACTCCTGGCACGATGGAGATGCTGATCGCGGAGTCTATCGCGTGGGCGCGGGCGCATGGCTACACGCGCATGTCGCTCGGCCTGGCGCCGCTGGCTGGCCTGGGCGCGGGCCTCGAAGTGTCGCTGGAGCAGGAACACGGAGGCAAGAGCGGGAGGCCGACACACTCGGTCTCGTGGCTGGAGCGCAGCGCGTCGTTCCTCCATCAGCGCAAGCTCCTGCTGGGCAATTACACCTCGCTCTACGCCTTCAAGGCGAAATTTCGCCCTGTCTGGGAGCCGCGCTATCTCGTGATCAGCGATGCCGCCGCCTTGCCGCGTATCGGTAGGGCGCTGCTGGAGGTGCACGGCTATAGCTGGCTCACGATGCTCAAGGAGACGTGGATGGTCTGCGCCCGCCCTCTGCACAGGATGGATAGGCATATCGCGCGGCACGAGAGCGAACGGGCGGCGTAACCGGCAGGATCTTGAT
>DASVOW010000399.1:0-3198 GCA_036383155.1 Ktedonobacterales bacterium | reverse complement strand
GGCCCCAATGACCCAGGAAGAACAGTCATCAGATCTGGAAACACTTCTGCGCTATCTCAAGACACTTGCAGACCAGACACGTCTGCGCATCCTGGGTCTGCTCGCCAATCAGCCGCGCAGCGTCGAGGAGCTGGCGCATCTACTCGACCTGAAGGCCGCCACCATTTCCTGGCACCTGGGAAAGCTCAAAGAATTGGATCTCGTCCAGATGCGGGCCGAAGGCAACACCCATGTCTACCGCCTCAATGGGAAAGGTCTCGGGCGAATCAACCATCTGCTCGGCTCTCCGGAGCGCATGGCCCTCTGGGTGGATGAGCAGGCGGGCGACATCTGGGAGCGCAAAGTCATCGCCGACTACGTGCAAAATGGGCGTCTCAAGACTATCCCCGCCTACCGCAAGAAGCGCGAGATCCTCCTGCGCTGGCTCGCTAATCATTTCGAGTATGGCCGCAACTACACGGAGAAAGAAGTCAACGAGATCTTGGGCCGCTATCATGACGACTCAGCCACCCTGCGCCGCGAGCTCGTCGGCTACAAGTTACTCCAGCGCGAGCGTGGTATCTACTGGCGCACCTCCCCGACGCCGCGGCCACAGGTAGAGCCGGCGGATACGGCAGACGCCGCCAAGTAGGCGGAAGCGAGCACCACATACAGGTATGTGCGGTCAAGCGTTTTCATCTTAACTCGCCCCCTCACTCGTCTCGCCAGCGCGCGGCTCAGATCAAATTCATAGTTGACAGGCGGCGATGCTTCTGTCATGCTTGCTTGCGAGGAAATGCCTCAGCTTTGGGCATATCGCCTCTCGTATGGGCTCGCAAGCAAGGAGTTGAAGGATGTGGTTGGGAAACACCGCGCCCACGCTTAATGCAGTCATGCTACTGAACGCTCTGCAGCAGGACGACCAGCAGAGCGGCGCGAAGGTGGCGCGCAAGGGTAACCTACTGGCAGGGATACTGATCTTTCTCTGCGGCGCGCTCGTCCTGGTGGTATATCTAGGCGTTGGCGTGTACGTCCTCTGGAAGGCGTGGCAAACCGGCGACTGGTCCAACTTCTGGACATCGATAACACCGTCTGCACTCTTCTTCATATTGCCTCTTGTGTTCGTCATCCCGTTTTCACGCCTTTGGACTCCCTATGCAAAACAGCAGGCGCTCCTTCGCGGCAGCTCGCGTGGTATTCGCGACGCCCTGGGCCTGAATGATGATCGCCTCATGCCGCCGGTGCCGCTGCAGCCAGCGCCGCTTGCGCCCGCTGACCTTGCTGCCGGACCAGTACGGCTCGGGCCGCTGCGTCCGTTTGTAGCGATCAGACCCACTGCAAACGCTGCGACTGTGGCCGGGGTAGTTCTCTCTCTCGTGCTCATATTTATGTTCTTCCCGCTGTTCCTCACACTCAGCTTTGATACTGACTTCGGCATCTTCAATTTTGGATTCAATTTTGGAGGCCCATCATTCTTCCCGTTCTTTCCATTTGCGCTCATCGTGCTCTTTATGATTCCATCGACACTTATCACATTGGTTGCCAGGCTACGCATGCGCGGAAAAGTATTGTATGTGACAGTCGATGCGCTGGGCACTCAGTGGCAGCGCCCTGCGCCAGCCAAAGGCGAAGTGCATATCCCATGGGGTCGTGTGCGCTCGATCTCGCGCATTGTCTACAACGGGTCCTACAGCGGCTATGGCACCTATAACTACGGGGCAAGCGCATATTCAACTGTTGGCTGGGGCGTCACTACAGCATATGTGCTGGAAGCGCCAGATGCTGTGCTGGCCTGGACCGCCGGCTCACTCTCCAAACCCGAAGAGGTCGCAGCATCAGAAGCACTGCTGCGAACCATCGTGACACGCACGGGCAAGCCACTGTGCGAGATGACCGGATTCGCGACCGAGATCGCTCAAGCTGGTGGCAACGTCAGCTACATCCTGGCAAGCCGTCTTCCAGAGGCCGCACCAACTGCCGCGTTTGCGCCTTTCATGCCGGGGCAACAGGTGAAGCGGCGACCGCGTATCTGGCCGTGGCTGGTGGGAGCGGTAGTCGTATTGCTGTTCGGCTCGCTCTATGGCGGTGGGGCCTGGGCACAGTCCTATCAGCCCACATATTTCTCCAACCTGCCCACGCGGATCCACACTCAGAAGCCACTCTTCCATGATGACTTGGCCAATCCCAACGGGGCCTGGAACGAGAAACCGCCTGACAAGTACGACCTCAGTGGTTTCGCCTATGCCATGGGTGGCTATCAATTGAGCGGGAATCAACCCGGCTATACCGTTATGGCAACATATCCCTATCGGCAGTTTGGCGATGCGGTGGCGTATGAAGTGACTGCCACCCAATCGGGGACGATGAAAAATGATAGTGGCGACGGAGTGGGAATAGCGTTCAACTCCAATTGGGCGCAAGATGACTTTATGATGTTCACTGTCGCGACCACTGGCGACTGGCAGATCTCTCACTACAAATATGTCGACGACCGCCCGGAAGATAATTGGAATTACGTTACTGGCGGCCATAGTAGCGCTATCCACACGGGGCAGGGCTTGACCAATCAGTTGTTGTTGGTGGTACGCGGCCATTACTTCCTGGTCTACATCAACGGCCAGTTCATCAAGTCGTACGACACCCGCTATGATGCAGACCTGCCAACGTTTGGATACGCGGGCGTTTTTCTTGACGACTCCATGCTGGTCGGCACCTTTAAGAACCTCAGCGTCTATCCTATGAGGCCAGCAACCTTCCCGGAGTGGCAGTACGTGTAACGGCGGATGCTTTGAGAGGAGCACTTAGTTCGGCTTAGCGCGAATCTCGGTGATGGTCGCGAGGCGTCGTTGCAGGCGAGCCAATTCCGGCGCGTCGGGGACGCGAGCGGCGTAAGCGGCGATGTCCGCCGCCGCCAGCAGCGGCTCACCTGCCGCCAGACGCAGCAGCCCACGGTCGCGTTGCTCCTCCGGCGCGTCAGGAGTGAGTAGCATCAGCCGCTCCACCACGTCGAGCGCATTGGCGGTCTCGCCGCGCTGCAGATAGACATGCTTGAGATTGTGCAGCATACGCGTGAGGATCGCCCGCGTGCCGACCGGCTCGAACCACTGCGGATCGAAGATCTGTCCCCCTGAGGCTCCGCTGGCTGCGATCCGCAGTACGAAACGCCTGCACGCGCCGATATCGAGCACTTCGCCGCCCGCGAACGCATCCACAAAGAGA
>DASVOW010000398.1:0-5713 GCA_036383155.1 Ktedonobacterales bacterium | reverse complement strand
CACTCCTACTCGTAAGCGCCGTCGTGATCTATCATCACTGTACACAAATGCACCAAAGCCAAGAAGTCATTTGGCCTTAATATCCTGGCATGCGCTGAGAACCATTTGCCGTCTCCTTTGCATGACAAGAATTGCCCTCTGGCTCTTCCTGGACTGACACGCGACAAAATGTGGAATTCTCACCAACCGCAGGTGCGGAATGTGGTTTCCTGCTATGGTCGGCTGGGTTCGCAGAGGCACAGAGATCGTAGTGCCGCTGCGGGATGCGGCTCAACCATGGCTCGGCCGCTTCCGAAGCGGCACGACGGATTCCTGTGCGCTGGTGCTTGACCACACCGCCTCGCGGGCGGGTCTTAGACCCGCCCCTACGTTCAGTCGCGGCTACCCGCTATTCCTCCTGGTCGTCCTGGTAGTACTCGAGGCCGAGGTGGGTGATCTGCTCTTCGCCCATCATCCAGCGAAGCGTGTTCTTAAGCTTCGTCTGCTGGATGAAGATGTCGTGCTCCGGGTACACAGTGGCGGCGTGCTGCGGGCTCTTGAAGTAGAAGGACAGCCATTCCTGGATGCCCTTCATGCCGGCTCGCTTGGCGAGGTCGAGGAAAAGAGCGACGTCAAGAAGAACGGGCGCGGCGAGAATCGAATCGCGGCAAAGGAAGTCGATCTTTATCTGCATGGGGTAGCCGAGCCAGCCGAAGATGTCGATGTTGTCCCAGCCCTCTTTGTTGTCGCCCCTGGGCGGGTAATAGTTGATCCGCACCTTGTGATAGACGTCGCCATAGAGCTCGGGGTAGAGCTGGGGCTGGAGGATGTACTCGAGGACGCCAAGCTTCGACTCTTCCTTGGTCTTGAAGCTCTCCGGGTCGTCAAGCACCTCACCGTCGCGGTTGCCGAGGATGTTCGTCGAGTACCAGCCGTTGAGGCCAAGCATGCGCGCCTTCAGCATCGGCGCGAGAACCGTCTTGATCAGGGTCTGGCCGGTCTTGAAGTCCTTGCCGCAGATCGGAACGCCCTGGTCGATCGCCAGCTTGACCAGCGCTGGGATGTCAGCAGTCAGGTTGGGGGCGCCGTTGGCGAAGGGGATGCCTTCCATCAGGGCGGCATAGGCGTAGAGCATCGAGAGGGCGATCGTTTCGTCGTTGGCGTCGAGCGCCGTCTCGAAGCTTTCGAGGGTGAGGTGGCTTGGTCCCTCCTCCATGTAGATCTCGGTCGAGGCGCACCAGACCATGACGAGGCGGTCGCAATTGTTTGCGGACTTGAAGTTGCGAATGTCCGCGCGAATCTGCTCGGTCTGCTCCCTCTTCGTGCCGCGCTTGACGTTTGGCCCGTTGAGGCGCTTGACGTAGTACTGGTCGAAGGCGGCAGGCATGGGCTCGATGGACTTGAGGAAGCCGGCGATGGGTTCGATGTGTTCGTAGCGGTCGAGGACGCCGCACTTCACCGCTGCCTCGTAGGCGTTGTCGGGGAAGGGGTCCCAGGCGCCGAAGACGATGTCGTCCAGGTTCGCGAGCGGGACGAACTCGCGGATGAGGGGCGAGCGGTTTTCCGTTCGCTTCCCAAGGCGGATGGTGCCCATCTGGGTGAGCGAGCCTACGGGCCGGCCGCTGCCGCGACGGGCGTGCTCGACGCCGCTGATGAACGTCGAGGCGACGGCGCCGAGGCCGACGAGAAGGATGCCGAGGCGGCCCTCTGCCGGCTGGATCGGGTTGGGCTGGTGTTCGACGAAGTCTTTTGCTTCCAAGATCACACCTCTCTGGCGGGCGAGCGAAATGAGCGGCACTTGCCATTGGGCCGGCACCCGCCCTGTTTTCGCCCAGTGTTCGATGGTGCTCTGCCGCTTGCCGAGCAGGGCGGCCAGAGCGCTCTGGCCGCCGAAGCGCCTGATTATCCGCTCGGCGGCGTTTGCTCCTTGTTCCATGACAGATATCCTAACGAATTTTTCGTTAACACGCAAGTATTCTAACGGATTTTTCGTTATCAATGCGAGTTCGCGCCAGAAAGGGGCAGGACGACATATGCACCTGTGCAGGGTTTTGATGGCATGGGTGAGGGCCTTTTTCGGGATTGACTGGCGATGCGGGGTCTGGCCCTGCGGATTAACGAGCGATTTGGGTATCCTGCTCGTCAAGCCACTCAGCCAGCCCGATTTCGCGACACACACCGGCGACGATGCCCAGGTGATCCAACTGCTCCGCCACATATCCAGCCGACGCTGGACCACTCTCCATACACGCCTCACGCTTCGCTCTTCGCCTCGCCTCCCTCTATTCTCCAAAAAACGTCAAGCGGTCGTGCGAAACGTGGGCACGTGCTTTCCCGTGCACCTACATGCGCCGCTGGCTCCACTAGTCCTCCGGGCTAGACACACAAAAACGCTCATCCAAATTTTATATTGGATGAGCGTTCTGTTCCTTGCGGTGTCGAGGTGCGCTGCCTCTTTTTTACCGCTTGGTCTTAGCATGTTCTCTTCGCATGTACACGTTGAGAACTACTGATGACCTTCTCGCCAAGGAACGATACTTGGTTCTGAAGGACCCATTTACATCAGCGGCACTGCTCGCGTCGGGTCGTTCTGTACGACATCAAAAGAATACACCTGGCATATCACCATCGGTTCACAAATGCGCGTGCGAATCTCACTACGCCGTCACACCTGTGCGCTCCTGCCCCCGCCTTGCCCGACGTGATACGCTGGTGAGCATGCTCATTGCATCGCCCCTTGCCCTAGACAGTTACCGAAAGCGCAGCCTCGATGCGGCGCCGTAGCACGTCGCGCGACTGCAAGCCAACGATGCGATCGATCTCGCGGCCACCCCTAAAGAAGATCAGCACAGGAATGCTCTGGATGCCCAACCGCCCTGTCGTCATCTGATTGTCGTCGGTGTTGAGCTTGCCAAATGTCATCTTGTCGCCATACTCGTTGGCGAACTCCTCATAGATCGGCGCCAGCCTCAAGCACGGAGGACACCACTGCGCCCAGAAATCAACTACGACCGGCTTCTCAGACTTCAGCACGACCTCGCTAAAATTCTGATCCGTTACCTGCGTCAAATTCTCCGCCATATGACTCCTCTACAGTTGTGTTTGGCCTATCGGCACGCTTTCGCTACCCTACCGGGGTACCGTATAGAGAATAGCAACTCTACGTGCTCCACGTCAAATCAGCAAGTAGGTAGTATTCACACATCTGAGGCCTGCTGGTCGTCATCACTTCCTTGCCATATTGGTATCAGCCATCCACGCCTCTGGGCCATCAAATACCGCCAAAGCCAATCGTCACCCGCCAAAGAAGCGCCCACCAATCCATCCCCAGTATACCCCAGGCTACGTCATACGGGCGCTTATCCCCATCTTTTTATCCGCCTGCGGACCATGCCACGTTCCGCCTCCAGGCCGATGGCTTTTTCTCGCGTTCGCGGCACACTAGAGACATCCCAAAGCACAACCGCGAGCAAAAACGAGAAACCACCGACAGCAGCAGAAAGGTGAGCGGATACATGAGTATCGCAGAGGCCACTCAGTCGCAGACCCCACCCACATCGCGTGACGTCGCCGCCCTGGAGGGCATCGACCTGCGCAAGTCGCTGCCACTAGGCCGCGAGCGCATCGACATCCTCAAGGGCATCAACCTGCGCATCGAGCACGGCGAGCTAGTCGCCATCGTCGGCCCCTCCGGCTCCGGCAAATCCACCCTCCTCGGCATCATCGCCGGGCTGGATAGCCCCACCAGCGGCAGCGTCCTCGTGGACGGCGTCGACATCACCCGCATGAGCGAAGGCAAGCTCGCCGCCGTGCGCAACGCCAAAATCGGCATGGTCTTCCAGGCATTCAACCTGATCCCCACACTCACCGCCCAGGAAAACGTCGAAGTGCCGCTCTACGTCGGCAAGCATCGCGGCAGCCCGGCCGAGCGCGCGAAAGAGCTGCTCGGCCTCGTCGGCCTCAGCCACCGCCTCAAGAATCGCCCCAACCAGCTCTCCGGCGGCGAGCAGCAGCGCGTGGCCGTCGCACGCGCCCTCGCCACCAACCCCGCCATCGTCATCATGGACGAGCCCACCGGCAACCTCGACAAGCGCAACGGCGACAACGTCCTGCAGATGATCCGCGACCTGCGCGCCTCCACCGGCACCACCTTTATCATTGCGACGCATGACCCCAATGTGGCAACCGCCGCGGACCGCGCCATCCGCATCGTCGACGGCCAAGTCGCGGCTGAATAGTCGAGTGCGTTGAAGGGAGACATACCTATGAAGGCAACGATGTATCTCTCGTATCCAACGCGCTCGCTGGCGCGTGGCGGCCAGCGCACGTGGCTGGCGATCTTCTGCGTCGCCGTCGGCGTCATGGCGATCGTCGCCCTGCAGCTCGTCGGCAACATGGTCAGTAGCGGCCTCACCGGTAACGTGCGTGAGGACAACGGCGGCGACCTCTCCATCAGCGCTGGCACGACGCCCTTCACCGAGCAGCAGCTCACCACCTTCGACCAACTCAAAACCAACGGCGAGATCACGACCTACACCGCCGCCTCCTCGCATCGCGGCAGCGTGCGCACACCAAACGGCTCGTCGTTCTATATCTTGCGCGCCGTCGATCCGCAGCAGTTCCCACTGGCGGGCGCGCCATACTTCACCGCGCCCGCCAACGGCAGTCTCTCTAACCTCCTCGGCGGCGATAACGTCGTCGTGACGAGCAACCTGCTGCAAACACTCGGCGCCCACGTCGGCGACACCGTCACGTTCCCCTCGAACGATGGCCGCGCCCTGCACGGCACCATCGCGGGCGTCATCGAGAGCACTGGCTACTTCACGCAGCCGCAGGCGCTCGTCTCGCTCGCCGACTACACGGCGCTGACCTCCACCTCCGGCCTGCCCGTCACCTATAGCGACGTCTACGCCAACGTTCCCAACCACAGCGATGCCAGCGCCACGACAGCCAAGAACGACATCACCAAGGCGCTCCCGTTGGCAACAGTCACCACCACCCACGACGCGCTCCAGCAAAATCAGAGCTCGGTGCAGCAGATCCGCTACTTCCTGCAAGTCGTCGGACTCCTCGCCCTGCTGATCGGCGGCGTCGGCATCATCAACACGATGCAGGTGCTGCTGCGTCGTCGCCAGACCGAGATCGCCATGCTCAAGACCGCCGGCTACCGCCAGCGTGAGCTCTACACCCTCTTCGGCCTCGAAGCCGCGGAGCTTGGCCTGATCGGCGGCGTCATCGGCTCGGCGGCAGGCGTCGGCGTGAGCTTCCTGGTGAAGAGCCTCGTCGAGCAAGCCTTCTTCATACACTTGCCCGCCACCATCGACCCGCTGACCGTCGCATCGGGCGTCGCCATCGGCTTCTTCACGGCGCTGATCTTCGGCCTGCTGCCCATCGTCAAGGCCAGCCAGGTGCGCCCGCTCGCCGTGCTGCGCGACCTCACGGAGCGCGCGAATATCCGTGGCGGCGTGCTCACCGCCGTACTCCTGGTGCTGCTCGTCGCGCTGTTCTTCGTCCTGGCGCTGGCCATCCTGGGCAATCTCACCGTCGCGGCGCTCGTCGTCGGTGGCGCGGGCGCCTTCCTGCTGGTGCTGGGCCTCTTCTTCGGGCTGGTCGTCCTCGCCATCAGCAAAGCACCGGTCCCCGAGCGCTACACGTGGTGGTACGCGCTCCTCGTCGGAGCCGCGACGCTGGGTACGGCCGCGCTGACGTGGTTCGCCCCCCAATACGGCGCGCT
>DASVOW010000397.1:0-3280 GCA_036383155.1 Ktedonobacterales bacterium | reverse complement strand
CCCTTCCGGCCGCCGGCAGACACGACACCGATCATCATGATCGGCCCAGGAACGGGCCTCGCTCCCTTCCGGGGCTTCCTCCAGGAGCGCGCGGCCCGGCAAGCCAACGGCGAACAGCTCGGACCGGCGCTGCTGTTCTTCGGCTGCCGCCACCCGGACCAGGATTACCTCTACAGAGACGAGCTGGAGGCGTTCGCCGCGCAGGGCGTGGTGACGCTGTATCCTGCCTTCTCGCGGGTGGAGGGACAGCCGAAGACCTACGTGCAGGACGTCATCCAGCAGCACGCGGACGAGGTCTGGCCGCTCCTTCAGCAGGGGGCCATCATCTACATCTGTGGGGATGGTGGCAAGATGGAGCCAGCGGTGCGCCAGTCCCTTGAGAGCCTGTATCAGGCGAAGAGCAATGTCAGCGCGCAAGAGAGCGAGGCCTGGCTCGCGGATCTGCGGGACAATCAGCGATACCTTGCCGACGTGTGGGCGAACGGGTAGCCCAAAGGCACACGTACGCGATCGAAGGCAGCGCGCGGGCGGCACGAGCTTGGCACTGCCGTGCGCTGCCACTGGTCAATCGGGAGGCGCGCCATGCACAGGAAAACGCTGCACGAGTACGCGGACGAATGGTGGTCGGTGGCGCTACGCGGTCTGCTGGCAGTCGTCGCGGGGATTGCGGTCTACCTGTCGCCGATTCCACATGCGGATCACCTCTTGCGCGTGTTCGGGGCCTATATGATCGTGGACGGACTCATTGAGCTCTTCATCACCGTGCAGGCGGTCAGACAACGCCAAAGCTGGCTGAGACCGGGCATCAATGGCGTGCTGGGCGTTGTGTTTGGCCTGTTCAACGTGATCGGAGGGGGATTGCCCGTGGTGGTGCGGGGGGATCTCGTCGCCGTGCGCACCTTCATTTCGGGCATCTCCTCCTTCGTGCTCGCGCGTCAGGTGCGCACCGAGCTTCCGGACGACCTTCCTGAATGGCTTCTGCAGCTCACGGCGCTCGTCTCCATCGTCTTCAGCGTCATTATTTTCGTTGGGCCGGCGATTGAGGCACGCATCGTGGGCAAGCTCGATTGGCTCGCCGCGCTCTATCTCATTGGCTTGGGCGTGCTCCTCCTTGTGATTGCCGCCCGCCTGCGTGCCGTGAGTCGCATACCTGCTGGCGCCGCCACGCACTCCTGACAGCTCGTGGCAATAGCTATTGGCAAGCGAGGATAGGGCCGCTTCAGTTGGCGATGCGAGCGCAGAAGAAAGGACATGACCGTGGACAACGCGCAGGTGCCCCAGATTGGGACGATGACGATGGTGCGGACGTCACGCGCGATGAAGGATGAGACGTTCATCGAAATGGCGATGGAGCTGATGCGGCAGCACGGGCCGATTGTCCAGATGCCGGTGAAGGAGCCGCGCACGTTCTTGGTCTCCAACTTCGCCCTCGCCGACGAGCTCTGCGACGATCAGCGGTTCGACAAGTCGCTGGGCAAGGGAGCCCGAGAGTTGCGGGGACTCGTTGGCGACGCGCTCTTTACGGCGTATACGTCAGAACCCAACTGGCACAAGGCGCACAACATCCTGCTCCCGACGTTCAGCCTGCAGGCCATGAAGGGCTACATGCCGGACATGCTCGATCTCGCGGGCCAGTTGGTGCTCAAATGGCAGCGGCTGAATCCGAAGGACGAGGTCGATGTGCCGCAGGATATGACGCGGCTGACGATTGACACCATCGGTTTGTGCGGCTTCAACTACCGGTTCAACTCCTTTTACCGCAGCGATCAGCATCCCTTTGTCGTGGCGATGGTCAATGCCCTCACCAAGACCACCGCGAGCTACGGCAGCGGGCACCCGCTCGTCGAAGCCCTCACACGCTGGCTGCGTCCCTCACCTGCCGAGGAAGACGTCTTCAGCACCGATGAGGAGCTCCGGCATGATCGTGAGGTGATGAACGCGACCGTGGATAAGGTGATTAAGGCGCGCAAAGCCGAGGGGCCCGAAGCGATGGCCGCCCACCATGACCTGTTGAGCTACATGCTCACTGGCCGTGATCGCCAGACTGGCGAAGGCCTGGACGATGTCACCATCCGCCATGAGATCATCACCTTCTTGGTAGCGGGCCATGAGACCACGAGCGGGTTGCTCTCCTTCGCGCTCTACTTCTTGCTCAAGCATCCGGACGTGCTCGCCAAAGCCTATGCTGAGGTCGACGATGTGCTGGGCACAGACCTGCGTGTACAGCCCACCTACGAGCAGGTGCACCGGCTGCGCTACGTCTCTCAGATTCTCAAGGAGTCATTGCGCCTGTGGCCGACCGCCCCTGCGTTCACCCGTTGCCCACTACAGGAGACGACGCTGGGCGGCAAATACGTCGTCCGTCCGGATGACACGATTATGGTTCTGACGGTGATGCTGCAGCGTGACCCAGCAGTGTGGGGGGCGGATGCCGAGGAGTTCAACCCCGAGCACTTTAGCCCCGAGGCCGAGCAAGCCCGCCCAACCAACGCCTTCAAGCCGTTTGGGACCGGCCAGCGTGGCTGCATCGGGCGCGAGTTTGCCCTACAGGAGGCGGCGCTGGTGCTGGGGATGGTGCTGCAGCGTTTCGAGCTCATCGATTTCAGCAACTACGAGCTGCGGCTCAAGCAGACGCTGACCATCAAGCCCGACAACTTCAAGATCCGGATCCGACCACGTACATCGTGAGCGACGTCTCGCTACGCGACCTGGCATGTGACTGACTGGTGGTCTCGACGCTGCGCGGGGTCGTCGCCGTGATCACAGCTGCTCGCATGTGGTGGCGCCGATCCCGCATCTGTTGCGCGTGTTCGGGGCCCCATAGGGGTGTGAACCGGATGGTAGCGGCCTGGGCTGCCACACAGCACGTGATCTGACACCACCTGCTCGCTAGCGTCGTGATCGGCGGGCTTGTTGAACTGGGCATGGGAGTGCGTTTAGCCCATTGATAACAAGCTGGTCGGCAATCTCCTGATTGCTCAGGCCGCGCGCCACCAGCCGCAGCACCTCCACCTCGCGCTCGGACAGCACCTCACCCAAGGGAGGGCGTGTACTGGTGTGCGTTCGGGGCAGTGTGTGCATTACCCGACCCGTAACCAGGCCATGCGACCTGTCACAAGAGGTGATACGCCGAGCGGCCGCATGGGTTAGGTTCGAGAAGACATATAACCTGGACTGTTTTTGCTGTTGTCTTGATATGCTACACTAGCCGCATGATCACAGCACCCTCCTCCACGGAAAACGTCCTTGACCAGCCGGTTCCCCGTCGCCCACGGTGGTG
>DASVOW010000396.1:0-6061 GCA_036383155.1 Ktedonobacterales bacterium | reverse complement strand
CTGCTGCGTGAGCCGCTACGGCCAGAGCACATCAAGCCGAGGCTGCTGGGGCACTGGGGAACGTCGCCTGGTCTGAGCTTTATCTACGTGCACCTGAACCGGCTCATCCGGGAGCGCAACGTCGATGTGATCTATCTGGCCGGTCCAGGACATGGCGGACCGGCGGTCGTCGCCAATGTCTATCTGGAAGGTACGTACTCGGAGATTTATCCTGAGATTGGGCAGGACGCCGACGGCATGCGGCGGCTCTTCCGCCAGTTTTCGACGCCAGGTGGGATTCCGAGCCATGTGAGTGTGCCGACGCCCGGCTCGATTCACGAGGGTGGGGAGCTGGGCTATGTGCTGATGCATGCCTTTGGCGCGGCATTCGACAATCCGGAGCTGATCGCCGTGGCGGTGGTCGGCGACGGCGAGGCGGAAACGGGCCCGCTGGAAGGCTCGTGGAAAGGCATCACCTACCTCAATCCGGCACGCGACGGAGCGGTGTTGCCGATCGTGCATCTCAATGGGTACAAGATTGGTAATCCGACGGTGCTGGCGCGGTCGAGCGATGACGAAGTGCGGGAACTGTTCGAGGGCCATGGGTACACGGTGCATTTCGTCGAGGGTGCGGAGCCGCAGGCCATGCATCAGTCGTTTGCCGCTACGCTCGACGCGTGCTATGAGGAAATCCGAACTATCCAGCGCGAGGCGCGGGCGCTCGGGGCGGATCGTATCGCGGATCGCCCGCGCTGGCCGATAATCGTGCTGCGGAGCCCGAAGGGCTGGACTGGACCAAGGGTGGTAGATGGTTTACCGGTCGAGGGGACATTCCGCGCGCACCAAGTGCCGGTCGCAGACGTGCGCGCGAATCCGGAGCATCTACGTCAGTTGGAGGCGTGGATGCGCAGTTACCAGCCGGAGCGCGTCTTTGATGAGAATGGGCGGCTGAGACCAGAATTGGCGGAGCTGGCGCCGGAGGGCGACCGCAGGATGGGCGCGAATCCGCATGCCAATGGGGGTAAGCTGACCATACCTCTGGACCTTCCTGATTTCACCGCCTATGCGGTGGATGTGCAAGAGCCGGGAACGCTGCGGGTCGAGAATACGCGGCCACTGGGCACGATGCTACGCGATGTGTTTGCGCGTACTGCCGAGACCGCCAACTTCCGGCTGACGTGTCCGGATGAGATCAATTCGAACAGGCTGGGTGATGTGTTCCAGGTCGAGAATCGCACGTTTGTGGGGAGGCGCGTCAACATCGACGATCATGTTTCGCCAGCCGGGCGGGTGATGGAGGTGCTGAGCGAGCATAACTGCGAAGGGTGGCTGGAGGGCTACACGCTCTCCGGGCGGCATGGGCTGTATGTGACATATGAGGCGTTCGCTATGGTCTCAGCCTCGATGACGGTGCAGCATACGAAATGGCTGGAAGAGAGCTTGAATCTTCCGTGGCGTGAGCCGGTTCCTTCGCTCAACCTGCTGCTGACCTCGACGGCATGGCGCAACGATCATAATGGGTTTAGTCATCAGGGGCCAGGCCTGATTGACGTGATGCTCTCGAAGCGCGGCTCTGTCGCACGCATCTATCTGCCACCTGATTCCAACTGCCTGCTCTCGGTTGCGGATCACTGCCTGCGCAGCCGGAACTATGTAAATCTGATCGTCATAGACAAGCAGCCGCACTTGCAGTATCTGCCAATGGCAGATGCGATCACACACTGTGCTCGCGGCGCGTCGATCTGGGAATGGGCGAGCAATGACAATGGCGTGGAACCTGATGTCGTGCTGGCTGCGGCGGGCGATGTGCCGACGTTGGAGACGCTGGCGGCTGCCGATTGGCTGCGCAAGCGCATCCCTGAGCTGCACGTACGGGTGGTCAATGTCGTCGATCTCATGACGCTGTTTCCACGTGAGTATCATCCGCATGGAATGGATGAGACGCAATTTGTCGAGCTGTTTACGGCGGATAAGCCGGTCGTCTTCGCTTTCCATGGCTACCAGCGCGCGGTGCATGAGATTGTGCATGGACACGTGAGGGCGGATCGTTTCCATGTGCGCGGCTTCAATGAGCAAGGTACGACGACGACGCCTTTCATGATGGTGGTACTCAACGGCATGAGTCGCTATGATCTGGCGGCGGAAGCGATCAAGCGAGTGGAGCGTATTCGCCCACAGGCGACCGGGTTGCTGGCCGACCTGCATTCGTCGGAGGCAAAGGCTGTCCAGTATGCTCACGAGCATTTCGAGGATCCGCCGGAGATCCGCGACTGGCATTGGGGCATGGCATGAGTGCCGATCGACACACAGCGCTTGCGGTCTCGTGTGTTGCGGCGATGCGTAACTGCTTGTTGTGATAAACGCCCAACCGACCCCCATGCTTGGTTTCCAGGTGTGGGGGCCGGTTGGTGTTAGGATGTTACGGTTTGCGCACGGGCTACTAGCTGCCAGCCTGTTGTGCGGTGGTGATGTGTTGTTTGAGGGCTTTGAGATAGGTTTCGGCGCTGCTGATGTCTGCCGTCGTGATGGCAGTCAGGGCGATGGGAAGTTGCTCAACATTATCGCGCCAGGATACAAAGAGCGCCCGTAACTCGTTGAGCCATGGGATCGTTATGTGCAGCCCAGTGGCGATAGCGCGCGCGTTGTCGAGGCTGCCAATGAGGATATTGAGCGCGTTGCCGCCGATGAAGGCGAGCAGGCGAGCCAGTGGCAACACGATCAGCTTGACGGCGGCTTGTGTCAACTCTGCCGCCGCTATGGCTGCGTCGATTGGGATGCCTTCTAATTGGCCCAGTTCTCTGAGCAACGCCTCGCGCTCCAGTGTGTCGATCTCTTGCTTGATCTGTGGCGCGGCGACGGCACCCAGACCACAGATACCCGCGGTAGCCGCCAGACCAAGCAGCGCGCGCCGACCAACGTGTGTCTCCGTATGCACCTTGTTCTCAACCGTACCCATGATGTCCGCTTCCTCTCGTCGCACAGATCGGTCGCGAGCTACACTCTCACTGCGCTCATAGCTCGTCACCTGTGAAAGTATGCGGGGAAAGACTGAGGAGGGCAAAGCAATTTTGGTGCCGGGTGAAATGAGGAGCTTAGGGTCGGTGTTGTAGGCGCTCTCGGCCATGATGTAGAGTTACATCTGGCCTACGTTTGCCACGCGGTGCTATTCGCCTGAACGGGGGGGTTGGGGCCGCTGCGCCTGCCGGTTGCCTGCCTGATCGAATGGCATCGGGCGCAGCAGTGTGCGAGCGGGACGTGGCTGTGGAGGCTCTAACGGCGGAAGTTGACCTCCCTGGAAAAGGGGTGCGGTCTGGTGATTGGGCTGGATAGGCAGTTGCTGCGCCGGCCCCTGTGTATCACTGGAGGCAGATGCTGCCTGGAGGGCGCGCAGGTCTGCTGTGAGATCGGCGGCGCGGGCGTAGCGATTGTCGAGGTCGCGGGCCATGGCCCGTCCGATGATGCGCTCGAGATCGGGTGGGATGGAAGGCTCCAGTTGGCTAGGGGGCACTGCAACGCCGTTGAGGATGGCGCGGCTCATATCGGTGAGGGAGTTGCCGCGATAGGGCCGCTCGCCGGTGAGCATCTCATACATGCTCACGCCGAGCGCATAGATGTCCGTCCGGCCATCGAGCTTGTGGCCGAGGAGTTGTTCGGGTGAGACGTAATAGAGGCTGCCAACGACGGTGCCTGCGCGCGTGATGCTGTGTAGGCCTTCGACACGAGCCAGCCCGAAATCCAATACTTTGACGCGACGCCAGCGATCGACCATGATGTTTTCAGGCTTGATGTCGCGATGGACGAGATGACCCTGCGCGTGAGCGTAGTCCAGCGCGTCCGCTGCCTGAGCGATGATCTCGATCACCTGGCCGTATGGCAGGCGACCACGCTCTTTGAGCATGCGGCCAGCCGTCATGCCAGGGAAGTATTCCATGACGAAGTAGAGGTGCTGGCCCTGGCGACCGGCTTCAAAGACGCGGACGATGTTTGGGTGGTGCAGTGCGGCGATGATGCGTGCCTCGCGGGTGAAGCGCGTGACGAATGACTGATCGCTGGTCAGCGCGTCAAGCAGCACCTTGACCGCGTACGGCTTGCCGTCTGTGACGTGGCGCGCGCGGAATACCGCACCCATCGAGCCGCGACCAAGCTCGGCCTCAAGGAAGTAATCGCCCAGTTGTTGGCCTATCAACTCTTGCACTCCGTGCCGCTCCCTGAATGTGAACCGCGCTGGCGAGTGTCGTCTATCCGGCCATCGCCGCCTAACCTCTGCCTATGAAACGATGGGCGAGGGCAGGTGTCACCAGAGAGGGGCATCAATAGCCGCTCTGGGTATATAAGTGAGCGGTGATCCGTAGTACCAATCGGCGGAACAATTAGTCGATTGGCTCGTCGCGCAGCGCCTGGATCACAGCGGGATCGATTGAAGCGCTTTGTTGCTCAGTAGGGAATGTGCGTCCGCGCACTTCGCCGATGTATGCGGTGACGGCATCACGCATCGCGGCGCCCAGGTCACCAAAGCGCTTGGCATGGCGCGGAGTAAAGTCGGAGAAGAGGCCGAGGATGTCGTGGACGACCTGGACCTCGCCATCGCAGTGTGGTCCCGCGCCGATGCCGATCGTGGGGATGCTGGCACGCTCGGTGACAAGCCGCGCCAGCTCCGCTGGCACCAATTCCAGTACGACGGCGAAGGCACCGGCGGCTTCGAGGGCCGCTACATCTTCCAGCAGCGCGCGCGCGGCTGCTTCGGTTTTGCCCTGCACTTTGAAGCCGCCGAAGACGTTGACGGATTGAGGCGTCATGCCGACATGGCCCATAACGGGGATGCCGGCCTCCACCAACTGGCGCACGCTGTCGGCGCTGCGCACGCCACCCTCCAGCTTGACTGCCTGGGGCGCCGCTTCTTTCATGATGCGCACGGCGTGGCGCATGGTTTCCTCGGGGCTGACTTGGAACGAGCCAAATGGCAGATCAGCGATGACCAGGGCGTTCTTGGCCCCGCGGACGACGGCCTGCGTGTGACGGATGATGTCATCAACAGTGACTGGGAGCGTCGAGTCGTAGCCGAGCATCACCATTCCCATGCTGTCGCCCACGAGCAGGATGGGGACGCCAGCGGCGTCGAGGATCTGCGCTGTCGCGTAATCGTAGGCGGTGAGCATAGGTATGCGCTCGCCACGCGCCTTCATTTGCCGGATCTGATCGGGAGTGACACGTCCCATGCTCGGACCTCCGTTGGCCTCGAAGAATATCGCCATGGTTGGATGAGTGCGTTCGCCACTGCTGTGCAGGGATATTGTACGCCGCGCTCGTCGGTGGTAGCCAGAGGTGCGAGGCGGAGTAAGACAATACGGTACGTCAGCTATTGAGCGCCGCTTTGAGGGCAGCTCCAAGCCGGCGTGTGCCTTCGGTCAACTCGTCAGGTGGATAGAGGCTGAAGGCGAGCCGCAGGGCATTGTGTCCACCGCCGTCGCCGTCCAGGTAGAAAAGCGTCCCTGGGACGAAGGAGACGCCCATCGCTTCGGCGGCTGGCAACAGCGTTTCGGCGTCTATGCGCTTGGGTAGGCGCAGCCAGACGAAGTAACCGCCGGCGGGATGTGTCCAGGAGCAGTTGTCGGGCATGTGTTGGGATAGCCCGGCGAGTAGCGCGTCGCGGCGGGTGCGGTAGGCTGTGCGGAAGCGCTCGAGCAGCGCGTCGTATTCACCGCTGAGGCAGAACTGGGCAACGACGAGAGAGGCGAAGTGGTTGAGGCTGCCGCCACTATCCAGCACGCCGCCCTCAACAAAGCGTCGCACCAGCGCGGGATCCGCGGTGAGCCAGCCGAGGCGGATGCCTGGAGCCAGTGATTTGGCGAACGAGCCCATGCGTGCGACTACGCCTGGTGGGGCTAGTTCCCAGAGCGAAGGTGGCGGGGGGCCGTCGTAGTGAAGCTCGCGATAGACATCGTCCTCGACGATGAGCAGCCCCTCGTTTGCTGCGAGATCTACCAGGGCGCGGCGCCGCTCGTCTGGAAGGCTGATGCCGGTGGGGTTGTTGAAGGTGGGGATGGTGTACAGCAGGCGCGGGGGGCGCCCTTCGCGGCGCAAT
>DASVOW010000395.1:0-1685 GCA_036383155.1 Ktedonobacterales bacterium | reverse complement strand
CCCGGGCAGGCCGCGTCAAGCATACCGCGCCCGACAAAGCCCCCGTGCATGGGCTCGTGGCCGCTGCCGCCTCCCGAGATTACACCAACCTTGCCCTGGATCGGGGCGTCGGCGCGGATGACGATTTGTTTCTCCAGATCGACACGGATCACGTCAGGATGAGCAGCGGCCATCCCAGCAAGCTCTTCTTTGACGACATCCTCAGTCCGGTTGATCAGCTTTTTCATGGGAGTACTCCTCGTGGGACTGCAAAGCCGCTACTGTAGACGATCGAGCTCGCCCATCAGGTGCTCGCCCCGGCATGTCGCGCTGATGGCAGCGGCGTGCACTGGCGTGCCGCTTCTCGGTCTAGCCTCCGGCCACTACCAAATGGCACCAGGAGGGGGAGAGCATCAATGTAGAAGCCGTTCCTTCTCCGCCTCCGCTCGCTGGTAAGGCGCGAGTGCGGTATACTGCTCTTCCTCCGCCTGGACGCGTGCTGGTGACCACCCCAGCTCCTTGCCCATCAACTGTGCAACCTCCGGTGCCACCCGTATTCCCTGGTCGCGAGCTTCCAGAATAAGGCGGGTGCGCCGTGCCAGCACATCCTCCAGCCGGATCGCCATCTCGTAGCGGGAGGCATAGACGACCTCGGCACGCACGTAGGGGAGATCGGCTTCCAGACGTTGGCTTAGCTCGGGGTCGCGCTCGATCAGGTCAAGGATAGTCTCCGCGTTACGCCCATAGTTGAACGCAAGGTGCTCTTCAATGTCGGGCGGAAGCCCGAGCGATTGCGCGCGCGCCTTGAGGTCGGACTGGGCCCATCGCCATCCGACGGCGCCTGAGAGCGGCAAGCGCTGTGTGGGATGCGCGCGCGGCATGCCGTCGCGCTTTGCCATGACATCCACGGTGTCCTGCGCCATTCTCCGGTAGGTCGTGAGCTTGCCGCCGACGATGGTGACCAGGCCGGAAGGGTCCTGGAGGACGACGTGCGTGCGCGAGAGATTGGCTGTTCGTGCGCCTCGTGTGCTGACGAGCGGACGGTATCCGGCGTACGTGGTGATGATGTCGTCCTCAGTGAGCTGCACGTCGAGATAGAGGTTGACGTGGCGCAAGAGATAGTGGATATCCGCTGACGTCGCGGTCGGGTGATCGAGGTCACCTGTGCCAGTGTCGGTGGTGCCGATGATCGCGCGGGAACCCCAGGGAACCACAAACAGGATGCGCTTATCATCGGTCTCAGGCAACACGACGGCAGTGTCGCTGATCCCGACGCGCTCACGCGGGACCACCAGATGGACGCCCTTGCTAGGCTCGATCTTCACATTCAACATATCGTTTGCCAGAGACGCGACCTGCTCGGCAAAGACACCGGTGGCATTCACAATGTGGCGGGCCGACATGGTGATCATCTCATCCGTCAGCACGTCACGCACCAGCGCGCCGCTCAGGGTGTCGCCCTGGCGAGTGAAGCCGGTCACCTCGGCGTAGTTGGCGATGACGGCGCCGTGTTGGGCCGCGGTGCGGAGCACGGCGATCGTCAGGCGTGAGTCATTGGTCTGGGCGTCGTTGTACGTAAACGCTTCCTTCAGTCCCGCTCTATTCAGCGTCGGCACGAGCTCCTCCGCCCGCTCGGCCCTGATGCGCCGATGGCGACCGACGCTACGGCGGCCCGCCATCAGGTCATACATCCACAGCCCAGCATC
>DASVOW010000394.1:0-4617 GCA_036383155.1 Ktedonobacterales bacterium | reverse complement strand
AGCGGCGGAGGTTGACGATCTGGGTGGAGTAGCTGAGGGCTTCGCCGCTGCGCGCGTCGGCTACCTCGGCATCAGCGATGAGGAGCTCGTCGGGCGGGAGGAGCTCGATGGTGACGTCTTTGACGTAGGGCACCGGTGGGTGGTGGGGGTTTTCGAAGATGCCGGCCTGTACGAGGGCGAGCGGCACGGAGGCGTCGCGCCAGGGTGGGAGCTGGCTGCCATCGACGGCAAGGGTGGCGACACCACGCAGGCATTCGGCCCAGGCGCGGGATTCTTCATGGTGGGCGAAGGTTTTGCCGAAGGGCAGGGCTGGCAGGGCGTCGGAGGCATGGGGGAGAGCTTGCCAGCGGTCGTATTCGGCGGTGGGGTGGGCACCTATGGAAAGCGGGCCCTGATCGGAGGCGAGCAGGGCGTCTTGCACGGCGCGGAACCGGGCGGCTGTGGCGAAACGTGAGCCGAGGGACGCCAGCGCATCGCGGTAGGCGCGGATCTGGCGTCCGTAGCGGTCCTGATAGCCGGCGAACTGGTCGCGCTTGCGCTCGAGCTCGATGAGCAGTTTTTGGGTGTAGAGCATGGCGGGCACCTCCCGGTTGCAGTATACACGCTCGTAGCGGGAGGCGCTGGCAGCTAGGCGGCGACATATTGGAAGGCGCCGACGTCAGTTGGACAGAGCGGCCCGACATGCACGGTGTAGGGATTTCCGGTATCCTTGAAGGAGTACCACACCCAGTAGGTTCCGCCGTTCATGTCGAAGATGGCGGCGATGTCGTAGTTGCCCTGGGCGACGCTGGAAAAGGTGAAGTCGCCTCCGGAGCCAGGTATCGCCTTATACTCTCCTGAAAAGTTGCCGTTGTGGGGATCGGCGCTGCGCGAGAGGAGCATCATGGGTACAACACCGGCAGGAAAGCCAGTGATATAGCCGGTCACATCCTGGGGCGCGGCAAGCTCGGTCTTTGCCTTCTTGCCATCGGGAGTGTCGGCATAGTTCTTTACCAGAATCTGATAGGCGCTGACAGCCGACGCACAGGAGGTGACCAGTTGCTGCTGGCCAAGCTGATAGTATGCATGCGCGGCGGCAGTATGCGCTCTGGAGACATATGATGACCTGGGGAATCTAGTCTGCACCGCTTCGAACTGCAGAATTGCCAGACTGTAGTTACTCTGATCGACCAACTGGGTGCCGTACTGGTAGAGCGCCTGTGGCTGGATCGCATCAATGGCGGCGCTGCACGACGCATCACAATAGGGGGAGCCGCGGTACTGGTCGAAATAGCTGAGCATGTCGTAATACGGGATATCGGTGGTGTTGTCCTGAAGCCAAGCGCGGTAGGTGTTGAACTGGTCTTTGTAGGCGCGGCCCAAGGGCGAGTTGCTGTGATAGTAGGTGTTGATGACGGTGGAGAAGTGACCGGTCGCTTGAAGATAGCTGTGACGGGCGAATAATTGCTCGCCCCACTCGTCGTGGACGCGGGCGATATTGGGGGCATCGGGGGCGTCCTCGCCGGCAAGGGCGTATTCGTGGATAGCCGCTTCCCAGTCGCCGCTCTGTTCGAAGGCATGTGCCTGAATGCCGTGGAGCGGAGCGGAGACGGTGAGGCTGACGCCGCCAAGCGCGGAGAGCCCTAACGTCATCGCGAGAGCGAGCAGCAGCATCGAGCGGACGCGGCGACCAACAGCGACGCGCACCAACGTCCCTATGATGGTGAGGCCGGTAAGTACGAAGGCGACGATAGCAGCGGTGATGGCACTGTCTGACCAATCGGCACGCGCCAGGGTTGCGTTCACAGGAAAGCTGAGAGCGACGATGAGGAGCGCGCCGCCGATGATTGACGCGGAGACCAGACGCGAGAACGGCTGGCCCAGGATATTTGGTTTCTTGGATGGCAATGCGAGCGGTATACTCTGTGAGAATAGAGGTATGGTTGCGTAGAGATTGGGTCCCTGGGTATTGAGAGGAACTGAGGGAGTGGCGGTATATCCTGGATACATGGGATAGCCAGGATAGGAATATGGCGCAGACGGATATGCCGGGGTGCCTGGAGCGGCACCAAGCGGCATCGAGGGAACGCCAGGGTATGGCGGGTAGGGCGCGTATCCCGGATAGGCTGGATAGCCAGGAGCGAGCGGCACGCTGGGAGCACCGGCATATGGGAACTGGCTGGGCGCCTGGGGATAGGGCGCATGGGGTTGATATGGCTGACTGAGAGCAGATGACGGAGTCCACTCCATCGCGGTGCCCTCTGCCGACATGATAGGTGCTGCGCTCTGCGGCGGTTGCTGGGCGCCAGTCGGAACAGGGATCTGCTCGATGGCAGGGGATGTTGATAATTGTTGCGCGGAATCTCCAGCAGCATCCGGCTGCGAGTGGTCGTCCATGCTCGGTCTCCGATCTGTGTCGTCATTGCGCGCTCACGTATTGAAGCTCTACAGATGTGACGTATAAAGCAAGAGAACGCAACATCTGGCCGGAGGTGTGGCCGGAATTGTGGCCGGGTTTATAGTGTTTTGGTAACATGGGTGAATCTCTTGCCGTTTTTGCCGTTTTTGTTGCCGGAATTCTTGCCGTTTTTGCCGGAGACGTTGCCGAATACGCCGTTGTGCGGGCAGATGAGGCGATTGGGCCATGCGGGCGGCGTTGCTGGGATATTGCCGCTGATGGCACGTGGTATCGACGGGCACATCCATGCGTGTAGTGGGACGCCAAGGGCAGCGGATGATACCGTGTACGGCGGTGGAGATGGGGTGAGGCTGATGCGAAGAAGTGCCGATCTTACCTGACGACGCGGAACCACAGATCCGTTCTCGTAGGAGACGCGAACACCCTCGTTCTTTCCAGTTCAATCTGCTCATTGACTAGTGGCTCGAAAAATCGAAGACCTTCGCCAAAGAGGACAGGGACGATGCCAATATGGATCTCGTCAACCAGGCCGGCTCGTAGACATTGTTGAGCAGTGTTCGCGCCACCTACCACCATAACATTCTTGTCACCAGCAGCTGCTTTTGCTTGTTCAATAGCCCTTTCGATCCCGGACGTCACGAAGGTCAATGTCAACTTATCGTTCACTCCTTTGGCCGTCTTTTCTGGAATAGCGTGCGTCAGGACAAATATCGGCACTTGGTATTCGTAATCTGTGAGATCCCCGTCTGCCATGTTGTAGGCATGTCGGCCCATCACCACCGCGCCCGTCATCTGGATTTCTTCGGCAAGCATCTCTGTTGTTCGCAACGCTTCCAGATCGGGATACAAGCGGCTCACATCTCCATTTCGGTCATTCGTGAACCAGTCCAGTGACATGGTTGCACCGATAATGACTTTTCCCATACCCAACACCTCCATACACTGAGTGGACGTTTCTTTACCATAAGCGTACTCGCTCCCACCGAAGAAAACTTCTCCCCTCTTGCTCTTTTCCTTGATGCGTTGGCGTGGTGTATGGCGCAATGGTGAGCATCGGGAGCGAGCGGTTGAAACCACACTTGGGGTCGCGCTACGCCACAAAGGCCAGAGGCCAGTGCCCGACTGCCAATTGGCGCGCGGAGCGAGAGCGGGCAAGCATGTGCCGGCTGTGGCACGGAGCACAAGAACCACTGGTCTCCATGCAGTTTAGAACGAGATAGGGCGATTGTCTGCGATTTTTCTCGTTTGTTTTTCGTCTAAAATTCGTCGATCACTCGTCGAAAATTCGTTTTTGACTCGTGCAAGGCGAGCGGTGATGGGTAGGAAGGTGCTTGAAATCGACGTGCCGCATCTCTCTACTGGAGTCAACCATGCCCACGACATTTTGAGCGCCCTTTGTGCCGGCGGGAACAGTCTCTAATTCAGCAGACGGGGTCAGGCAGGCGGAGACGAGGGCGGTAAGGCACGGGATATGCGCGATTTTTCGCAGGCTCTACCAGCCTCGAACGCGGTATCATACGCGGAAAGGCGTCCGCGTATATGGTTCTGCCACGATTTCGCCACGATTGGGAAGCGCACAATGGCTTGGATTGCTGACCCAGAGAACTGGATTGCCCTGCTGACGCTCACTGTGTTGGAGCTGGTGCTGGGCGTGGACAATATCATCTTCATCTCGATTATGTCGAGTAAGCTGCGCACGAAGACGGAGCAGACGCGCGCGAGGCAGATCGGCCTGGCGATGGCGATGGGCGGGCGCATCCTGCTGCTGTTGACGCTGGCGTGGGTGATCCGCCTGACCGAGCCTCTTTTTACCGTGCTTGGTCACCCTGTCTCGGGGCGCGACCTTGTCTTGCTGGGCGGCGGTCTTTTTCTGATCTACAAGGCGACCGAGGAGATCCATACACGGCTGATGGGCGAGACCGAGGGGCATCCGCAGGAGCGCGCGGCTACGTCAGTAGTGAGCGTCGTCGCGCAGATCGTGCTGCTGGACCTCGTCTTTTCGCTGGACTCGGTGATCACGGCAGTGGGCATGGCAGACGAGCTGGCGGTGATGATCGCGGCGGTGGTGATCGCGGTGCTGATCATGCTGTTCGCGGCTGCAGCTATCAGCGACTTCGTCGAGCGGCGTCCGACGGTGAAGATGCTGGCGCTGAGCTTCCTGCTGCTGATCGGCGTGACGCTGCTGGCGGATGGGCTGGGCTTCCACATTCCGAAGGGCT
>DASVOW010000393.1:0-8652 GCA_036383155.1 Ktedonobacterales bacterium | reverse complement strand
CTCAGGTAGATGGCGCTCCCAGAGGTCCTGACTGTGGTGGCCGCGTGCCCATATGTCGTGATTACCAGCTAGCACGGCGACGGTTCCGGGGAGGCGTGAGAAGAGGCTCAAACAGGTGCGGACGTTTTGAATTCCCTCGCCGATGTCGCCAGCGAGCACGGTCAGAGTAGGTTGCTCGGTCTCGATGCGATCTGCCAATTGCCTGATGGGCGCTTCTTTGGTGATGCCGAGGTGCAGGTCGCTGGTGACGACGATGGTGGGCGTGTCGGACATTGACGTACCTCGCTTCCTCAAACGTGGCATGTGGGGATGTAAATAGCATACACTACGCCTGGATAGTGTCTTTGGCAGATATATTTGAACCGGCACGAGGAGGTGCCTTCCATATGAGCGAGCCAGAGGGCCTGAGCGAGATCCTCTCGACAGGAGTATACCAACATCTGCGTGTGGAGCGACGGGGCATCGCCGCGTATGTGACACTGGCGCGTCCTGAGGTGCATAACGCCTTTAACGCACGGCTGATAGCGGAGCTGCTTGCCGCATTTCAGGAGCTTGACGGCGACGACGATATTCGCGCCGTGGTGCTACAGGGCGACGGGCCAAATTTCAGCGCCGGGGCCGACCTGAACTGGATGGGCGCCAGCCTACACTATAGCCGCGACGAGAATGTGGAGGATGCGCTGCGCATGGCTGACATGTTCAGAGCCATTGACAGCTGCCGGCATCCAGTGATTGGGCGCATCCAGGGGGCGGCATTGGGCGGCGGGGCTGGCTTGACTGCGGCGTGTGACATCGCGATTGCGGCTGAAGGTACACGATTTGGCTTCACCGAGGCGCGGCTTGGGATCGCTCCGGCGGTGATCTCGCCTTTTGTCTTGCGCAAGATCGGCGAGTCGCATGCGCGGGCGCTCTTTCTCACGGCTGAACGCTTCGACGCGGCGCGAGCGCAGGCGATTGGGCTGGTGCATCAGGTCGTGCCGCTCGATCAACTCGACGAGGCAGTACGGAAGACGCTGCAGCATATTGGCCTGAGTGGTCCGGCGGGGGTACGCGCCGCGAAGGTGATGGCGCGCACGGTGCTCAAGCTGGATGATGATGAGGCTCGCGAGACGACGGCGGCTACTATCGCAGGGCTGCGCGCTGGTCCGGAGGGGCAAGAAGGCATCCGCGCGTTCCTGGAGAAGCGCCGTGCAGGATGGGTCAGCGACGATGTCTAGAACGGTGTCTGCCGCGAGGATGTTTTCTTCCATCCTGATTGCTAACCGTGGTGAGATCGCGGTGCGCGTAATCGCCGCCTGCCAGGAGATGGGCATTCGCACGCTTGCGGTGTATTCTGAGGCCGACCGGGATGCGGCGCACGTGCGCGCCGCCGACGAGGCGTATTGCATCGGCCCAGCGCCGGCACGCGAGAGTTATCTGAACATCGACGCTATTCTACGGGTCGCGCGGGAGCATGGCGCGGAGGCGATCCACCCCGGCTACGGTTTTCTCTCAGAGAATGCCGCATTCGCAGAGGCATGTGCGCAGGCGGATATCGTCTTCATCGGGCCGCCAGCGGAGGCAATTCTCCTGATGGGGTCGAAGACGGCGGCCAAGCGCGCAGTCGAGGCGGTGGGCGTGCCGACGGTGCCGGGGTATGCTGGCGAGGCTGGCGATGCACGGACGCTGCAACGCGAGGCAGGGCGCATCGGGTATCCAATCATGATCAAGGCCGCGGCAGGTGGCGGCGGCAAGGGAATGCGCCTGGTGGCGACGCCCGCAGAGTTCCCTGAGGCACTGGCGGCGGCGCGGCGTGAGGCGTTGGCGGCGTTTGGCGATGAGAGTGTCTTTCTGGAGAAGCTGGTCGTGGCGCCGCGCCATGTGGAGTTCCAGGTGCTCGCGGACCGGCATGGCAACATCGTTCACCTGGGCGAGCGCGATTGCTCGATCCAGCGGCGACATCAGAAGGTGGTGGAGGAGAGTCCGTGTCCTGTGCTGACGGCGGAGCTGCGCGCGGAGATGGGTGATGCGGCGGTACGCGCTGCGCGGGCGGCTGGCTATGTCAACGCCGGAACGTGCGAGTTTTTGCTCGACAGCGATGGTCACTACTACTTCCTGGAGATGAATACGCGGCTGCAAGTGGAGCATCCGGTGACGGAACTGGTGACGGGACTCGATCTGGTGCGCTTGCAGCTTGCTATTGCTGCCGGAGAGCCGCTGCCTTTCACGCAGGAGCAGATCGCTCCACGTGGGCACGCTATCGAGGTGCGGCTGTATGCCGAAGATCCCACACATGGGTATCTGCCATCTACGGGAAAGGTGCTGGCGTTCGTGCCGCCGCGTGCGCCAGGGGTGCGCGTGGATGCCGGCGTCGCGGCGGGCGATGAGGTGACGATCAACTATGATCCAATGCTGGCAAAGCTGATCGTCCATGGGGAGGACCGCGCCGCAGCGGTGGAGCGACTGCGCTGGGCACTGGAACGGTGCGCTGTGCTGGGCGTGGCGACTAATATTCCGTTATTGCGCGCCATTGCCAGTGAGTCAGACTTTGCGGCGGGAGAGACCTCGACGGCCTATCTGGAAACGCACGATCTCAGCCAGGCGACACAGCATGCGGAATTGCCGCCTGAGGCACTGCTAGCTGCGGCGCTGTGGGAGACGCAATCAGCGGCACTTGCTCCGGCGGAGGGCGCCTCGGCACAGCCCTACAATCCGTGGACACATCGAGCGACGGTTAGCGCGAACGCGGAACGGAGGTTTCGCTATCACAGGCTTGGCAATGAGCATTTGGTGACGCTCGTGCCTGCGCTCGGGGGGGATGGCTTTCATGCGCGCGTCGACGGCGAGCCTTTTCCTGAGGAGGGGACGGCGGTAAGCGCTTCGGTGCGTGGTGACGGGCAGGTGGTGTTGGCGCTGAGCGGGCGGCGTGAGGTTGGCTATGCCGCGCGACGCGGGCATGACGTGTTGCTGAGCTGGCGCGGCGAAGGGTATGCATTGGAGAAGCCGCGCCCCCTGGATGTGGAAAGCACGGCACACCTGCACGAGACCACTGCGGGCCGCCAGACGTTGACCGCACCGATGGCGGGGACGGTCATCAAGGTGAATGTCGCGGAGGGCGACGAGGTGGCGGCACAGCAGACTCTGGTGATCCTTGGGGCGATGAAGATGGAGCATGCCATCGTCGCGCCGTATGCGGGGCATGTGGTGCGTGTGCCGCATGAGGCGGGTGAGGTGGTGCCGGGGGGCGAAACGCTGGTAGAACTAGAGAGCGATGCGGACTGACGTTCGCAAGGTACGTTGTTTCGATGCATTGAGGTGGAGGCACGGCAGATGGATCAGGCGCAACGCCAGACGCTGATCGAGCGGTACAAGCAGGGCTATCGGGTCCTGGCAGAGGTGGTGAGCCGGCTGGGTGAGAATCGGCTCGATATGCATCCGGCGGGGGGTGGGTGGTCGCCGCGCGAGATCGTTCACCACCTCGCGGATGCTGAACTGATGGGCGCGGTGCGGCTGCGCCGGTTGCTCAGCGAGGAGCGTCCGCCGATTCAGGGGTACGATCAAGAGGAGTTTAGCCAGAAGCTTCACTATGACCGGCCAATCGCGTCGTCGCTTGATGTGTTTCGCACGACGCGCGAGGCGAATGGGGAACTGCTGGACCGGTTGAGCGACGATGAGTGGGCCCGCGAGGGGACGCATAGCGAGATGGGGCGCTATACCCTCGACGACTGGCTGAACATCTATACAGGGCATCTCCACACGCATGTGGAGCAGATACGCCAGGCGGTGGGCGAAGCTGCCAGAGTTGAGTCATAGAGCGTCGTCATAGAATACAAGCGAGCACTACCATGGCAGGCACTGTGTTGGGCAATCTTCCCAGGCGCGTCACCGTCGTCGAGGTGGGACCGCGTGATGGGCTGCAGAATGAAAAGGGCGTCGTGAGCACGGCGGACAAGATTGGCTTCATCGATCTGCTGAGCGCGGCAGGCTTTCCCGTGATCGAGGCGACATCATTTGTCAGCCCGAAGGCGGTGCCGCAACTCGCCGATGCTGCCGAGGTGATGGCCGGAATCGAACGGAAGCCGGGTGTGCGCTATACCGCATTGGTTCCCAATCGCAAGGGGATGGAGCGCGCGCTCGCGGCTGGCGTAGACGAGGTGGCGGTGTTTACCGGCGCCTCAGAGACGTTTGTGCAGCACAACATCAACACGTCGATTGCCGGTAGCATCGAGAACTTCCGTCCGGTGGTGGAGACGGCACGCGCCGCGGGAAAGCGCGTGCGTGGGTATATCTCGACGGCTTTTGGCTGCCCCTACGAGGGGCATGTCGCGCCGGAGGCGGTGGTGAGGGTGGCGGACCTGTTGCTGGGGCTTGGTGTGGATGAACTTTCGATTGGCGATACGATTGGGGTGGCGACGCCGAATCAGGTGGTGGAGGTGACGGAACTGCTGCTGGGTCGTATGCCAGTCGAACGAGTGGCGATGCACTTTCACGATACACGCGGCACGGCGCTGGCGAACGTGCTGGCAGCTTTGCAGGTTGGTATCAGCATCTTCGATAGCTCGACTGGTGGTCTGGGCGGCTGCCCCTACGCGCCGGGAGCGTCGGGCAACCTGGCGACTGAAGACCTGCTCTATCTGCTGCATGGCCTGGGCATCGAGACGGGGGTGAGCCTAGATGCGGTGGTGGTGGCGAGCCGTTTCCTGGCGGGCGTGCGCGGCAGCCAGCCGGCGAGTCGCTACTATGCGGCGGCGACCGCTGGATAAAGGCTTGGGCCGATTCCGAAGTGCTTGTGTCCGACAACATAGCAGGTAGCCATGTGGTACCCATATTTGCCAGAACATTGCCTCTTTGGCATTGGGAGGGGTATCGTGGCAATACATAACGAATGGAGAGATGTGGCCCGAGGGTGATTTGTGGCTTGAGGGAGTGCGCACGGTATGGGGCAGGAGCGGACATCTCGATTCGGACGCGGTAATTCGGCGAAACGGACGATTGTCACGGGTGCGATGCGGCGTGCTCCGGTGCCGCCTCAGGCTCCTCAGGGCATTCCACAAGATGGCGACGATATGGACGGTCAGGCGGGCGGGGATGAGGATTTGAGTGAGTTGAGCGATAGTGGCGGCGAGTATGAGACGCTTGTAATGCCGTTGGTTACGCTGCCGACACTGCCCGCCGTACGTGCTGTACGTGGTGTCGCCGAGGGCGAGGATGGGGATGCGGAGAGGGTAGGAGATGGCGATTACGACGAGTATGAGTCTGATCCCTCAGATGATGCGCTTTTTGGGCGTGGCGTAGAGTCTGGGTCCCGATTTACGGCGCAGCGTCGGGCTACGACGCAGGCACGCTCTCTGACCAGGCAGCGGGTTGCACTGCAACGTCCAGCGACGCCTGCTGTTGCTCGCTCTGCCCCGCAGCATGAGCCGCGTCTGCCAGTGAGGTCGAATGCGAGTCTGACGGAGCGGTTGAAGCGACTGCACGCGCTGGATGTGATGCTCGTGCCTGCGGGTAAGCGCGTGGCGAGAGCGCAACATCCGGCGTCACGTGCGCTTGGCGAGGCGGCCGATCGATTTGCGTTTTTCCGGGCGCATCGTGTGCTGCTGATGGTGTTGACGGTGGTGACGGTGCTCAGCGTGACCGGGACGACGGCAGTCTCGACAGGGCAGGTCGCGGCGTTTCTGGCGGGTAGCTCGTGGCAGACATTGAGCGGGAGTGGTATCGCCCCGACGCCTACGCCACGTCCGGCGCCGGATATTGTTGATGCGGGGCACTACGTCGCCAAGTATGGGTTCGACTGGCCGGCGGACACGCAGCCGCTGCCAGAGGATGAGCGGCAACGCATCGTCTTCATGCTGCCGGCGGCGTATAAGGCGGCATCGGCCTACGATCAGCGGTATCATCAGAGTATGGAGCCGGAGCTGATCGTGTGGTGGACACATGCGGAGGGTATTGGCGCCCGTATCAATTATAGTAACTGTGCCAATCGCCCGACTCGTGCGGGCACGAATTATTTCACCAATATCGAGAACTGCCCGGTCGCCAATTTTTGGCAGCTTGGCTATGGCAATCAGTTTTCGGTGATCTATGTGTTGAAGAACGCCTTTACGGATCTCTATGGCAACCCGAATGATACCAAGCTGGTGCAGAAAGTCGGCCAGTGGGTGCTGGACTTTGACCAGCGGCAGGGAACGGTGCCGAAATGCGGTGGCTACTCCTGCACATTTCCGGAGAAGACAATAGACCAGATCTCAGCGGGCATCAACCAGAATACGGGCGCTTTGACGGAGGATAACTGGTGGGCGTCGGTGCTGTCGCGCGATCCGGCGATCAATTGCTACATGGTGGCCCACGCGCTGACGTTCTTCAATCACAATGCGACGCGCAACTGGGTCGGCTGCTATTATGCCGAGCCGTGTTGGGGGTACGAGTCCAACCGGCTCGGCGACATTCTTTCGGCGTGGCCGGGACTACGCCGAGCAGCCAACATTGAGGGATGATGGTTCGATGCCAGCTTCCATGAGGAGGTCGGGCGGCAGGGCATGACGTCGCGCCGACTTGCTGGAGCGCAGGCGGCGCACATCGCTCACCTTGACGTAGTAGTGGTCGTCACGCAGCGCGTAGGGGAGGTTGCCACGGGCGATTGCCTGGCAGAGATCGGCTAGTGTCAACGATGTGTTCGTGCGCGTGTCGGTCGCCATGGTTCCCTCTCCCTCTTGTCGGCGCTGCAAGGATTCGGCCGCGTCCCCATCTTCTATTGTAGAGGAGGCGCGCCACCCTACCTAGCAATAAGTGTACCGACTTTGGATCGAGGGAATCATGCCGAGCTATTCGAGCGAGCCGTGGACGATTTCCCCTCCAACAAGGGTAGCGGCGATCTCCGCGCCCATCAACTGCTCCGGCGGCACGGAAAACGGGTCTTCGCGCAGGACGACCATATCCGCGAGCTTCCCTGGCGTGAGCGAGCCCTGTAGGCTTTCCTGGCCGCCCGCGTATGCGGCACCAACGGTGTAGCCCCAAAGCGCCTGGGCGATGGTCAGCGCCTGATCGGGGAGCCAGGAGGTCCGATCTGGCGTGCGGTCGTCGCGGCGCATGACCGCGGCATGGAGCACGCGCAAGGGATCGCAGGTATCCACGGGCACGTCGGAGCCGAGGGCCAGGGGGATGCCCGCCGAACGCAGCGTCTGGTAGGCGTAGGCGCGGCGATGGCGCGCACCCCAGTAGCGCTCGGCGGCATCGCGGTCTACGACGGCGTGGAATGGTTGTACGGAGGCTACGACGCCGAGGCGGGCCATGCGCTCGATGTCTGACTGGGCAGCCAGTTGCACGTGCTCCAGGCGGAAGCGACGCACCGCGAGGGGCTGGCGCTGGTCATCCGTTGCGCGTTGCCGCAGTGATGCCTCGATGCCGTTGAGGGCGGCGTGCACGGCGCGGTCGCCTATGGCGTGGATGGCTACTCCGACGCCGCCGCCCGCCGCTTCGGAGATGATCTGCGCGGTCTCGTCGTCGGTCTGCGTTAGCATGCCGGTGTAGCCGGGTCGCCCCTCATAGGGGTCGAGCATGGCGGCGGTCTGCGGGCCGAGCGCGCCATCCATGAAGAGCTTGATGCCGGCGAAGCGGAGATAGTCGTCCCCGAAGCCAGCTTCGAGGCCCAGACTGATGGCATTGTGCAGTGCTTGGCGTGGGATGTAGAGCAGCATGCGCAGGTCGAGCGCACCCTCGCGGTGGAGTTGCTGGAAGAGGCGCAGGCTCGCGTCGCCTTCGATATTATGGACGCCGGTGATGCCGCGCGCACGCAACTCAGCCAGGACGCGCCGCATCTCCGCGGCTAACGCCTTATCGTCGGGCGGCTCGATGACGCGCTCGACCAGATCGGTCGCGCCGAACTCGAAGAGCATGCCATTCGGCTCGCCATCTCCATCGCGGCCTATCCTGCCGGAGTCTGGCTCTGGCGTGGTCGCATCGATTCCAGCCCGGCGTAGCGCCTCTGAATTTACCCACAGGGCGTGGTGTGCGTGATCCCAGAGGGCGATAGGATGGTGTGGCACGGCGGCATCCAGAGAGCGTTTCGTGGGAAAGTTGCCACTGGGCCAGAGGTTTTTGTCCCAACTATCGCCCTGAATCCAGGTTCCGGGTGGAGTGTGCTGGGCACGAGCGCGGACGCGTTCAACTGCCTCATCTTCGGAGTGCGCATCGCGCAGGTCTACGTTCAGTCGCGCTTGGGCGTAGCCGAGGAGGTGGGTGTGCGCATCGATGAGGCCGGGGATGACGGTGGCGCCGTGCAGGTCGAGTGTATCAGTTAATGGGCTGGCAAGCTGCCTGATCTCAACCTCATCGCCTACCGCGAGGATGCGCCCAGAGCCACGATCCAGCGCCATGGAAGTAGCGTGTGGGTGATCAGCATCCATTGTGTGAATATTGCCGTTGAGCAGGAGCAGCACCGGCCGGCGACCAATTACCATCAGGGACCTCCGAACGTGTGGGCTGTCGAATGTTGTTACGTGGCGGGAATAACGCGTGAATGCCGAATGGGGCGGTTTGTTTCCCGGATGCGTTTGCGGCGCGCGCGAGAGCCGGTCTGCTGCTGGGGACATGCCGGTGTGCCGGCAGAAGACTGTTATGCGCGAGCCGGGAGTCAGATTGGTAAGGGGCGCGAGACGGCGACACGCACGCGCTCCA
>DASVOW010000392.1:0-2465 GCA_036383155.1 Ktedonobacterales bacterium | reverse complement strand
ATATCGAGTATGGAGCAGAGTGGGTCATGCCGACCGTAACCTATCGCGCAGCCACACCCGATGACGCGGCTGCGCTGGCGGCGCTACGCTGGGAGAACCAGGCCGAGCGCCACCCTGAACTGCAGCCTCGCGACACCCTCGCCGAGTACACGGCTGTCTATATCGAGCAGATACGTGACGAACTGGCGCGCGGCATCCATCGCGCGTGGCTCGCCGAGGCCGATGGCGAGGTGGTCGCATGTGTCGCGCTGGTGTGGTGGGTGATGCCACCTAACCCGGATGAGCACCAGCGCAGGCGCGGCTTCGTCACCAGCGTCTACACACGCCCGGCCTACCGGCGGCAGGGTGTGGCGCGCCAGTTGATGACGATGTTGATCGAGCATGCGCGAGCGGAGGGCTTGCAGCGGCTGATTTTGTGGTCGTCGGAGATGGGGCGTCCACTCTATGAGGATCTGGGCTTCACGCCAAGCCGGGGACTTGAGATCGATTTGTAATTGATCATCGCCAGGCTGGATCGCTATGAAAGCACGATTGCTGGCCAGTGTAGACGCGTTGATGAGGAGGTGCAGGCTATGGCAGCGGTAACGACGGAGCGCCTCCTAACGCTGGCGCTGGAGCTTGCTGGATGGGAAAGCGTGCCAGCGGATAGCAGCGTCGGCAATCCGGGCAAGGCGATCAATCACATCTTCGTTGGGCTGGAGGTAGGCGCAGCTGAGCTGTTGATAGCGCGCCAGCTTGGCTACCATGCCGTCGTCGCATGCCAGCCGGTAGGGATGTCGGGGGCCCGCTGGGAGGTCTATCGCCGCCACGCCGAATTCCTGACGCAGCTTGGCATGGCGCGGGCCGAGGCGGAGGAGGTTGTCGCGCCGCGTGTCGAGCGGCTGCGACTGGAGGCGGCACACGAGCACATCGACCACCTCGCCTCAATCGCACGTCTGCTGGATACGCCGTTCGTCACGATCCACTCGCCACTGCAAGAGGTCGGACGGCAGCGTATCCAGGGGATCGCCGACGAGCTGACGGGGCAGCATTCCAGCGCCAGCCTTGCCGACCTGCGCGACGCCCTGCTCAACTTGCCGGAATTCGCAGTCGCGCCGCAGACCATCATTCCCGTCCTGGGCGACTGGAATGCACCCGCCCGACGCATCTTCGTGGCCCACGGCGCATTTGCCCCACCCGACGCACGAGTCGCCGCAGCCTATCTCGCCCATGTGGATACGCTGCTCTGTGCGGATTTCGCGTCTGAGGATGCCGAGGCGCTGCGAGCGAGTGGCAACCATGGAAATGTGCTGGTGCTGGGGCGCGCCGCGACCGAGAGCGCGGGCGTGGCGCCATATGTGGCGCATCTGCGCGCCCAGGGGCTGGAGGTGACACCCACCGCAGGCATTCTCGGCATGCACTAAATCTCACTCAACGCCCGGTTCCCGGCTAACGTCTGACGTGGCCGAGTATTTCTGTCATGCCCCTCCCGCCAGGATAGAACGAGTGTGCTACAATATACAAATCTGGGCATGCGCGGGTTGAGCGAGGGAGGCTGGACATAGATGGCCGTCAAGCGCAAGACAGAATTGACGACGGGTGCTGTCGCGGGGAGCAATGGCGCTTACGCGGGCACGAAATTGACGCTGAGCCGCGAGGAAGCGCGCGGGGTGATGCTGGCGGCGCAGGGACTGCTGCACGCACCGGCACGCGAGGCGACGCTGAAGGACGTGCGCGCGCTGATCGACCGCCTCGGCGCCGTGCAGATCGACACCATCAGCGTGGTCGAGCGCTCGCAATACCTCGTCCTGTGGAGCCGGTTGGGCGCCTATGATGCGACGCTGCTCGACGCTGTGCTTTATCCTCACCGCGATACCTTCGAATACTGGGGACATGCCGCCTCGATCTTGCCGATGAGCGACTATCGCTACTATCGTCCTAAGATGCTGCGCTACCTGGAGCATATCTACACCGGGGATGCCGACTGGATGCAGCAGAATCCAGAGGTGGTGGCGCAGACGCTGCAAACGATCCGCGAGCGGGGGCCGATGGCTTCGGCGGACTTCGAGCGGCCAGCCGATGGGCGGCGCGCCACCGCCTGGGACTGGCACGGGCCGAAGGACAGCCGTCGCGCACTCGCCGTGCTCTGGACTACCGGTGACCTGATGGTGCATAGTCGCCGCGCAGGCGGGCAGAAGGTCTACGACGTTCGCGAGCGCGTGCTGCGCGAGGCGTTTGGCAAGAAGGTTCCCGGCGACGACGAGCTGCCCACGCCGGAGGAGCGGTTGCGCCATTTCGCGCGGCGGACCGTGTCGGCGCTGGGTATCGTGACGCCGTCGTGGCTGTGGGATTACTTCCGCCTGTCGCTGCCCGAGGGCGCGGCAAAGAACAAGCGCACGGCGGGCATAGCGCTATTGGATGAGATGGCGCACGCTGGGCTCGTCGTGCCTGCGACGGTGGACGGCCTGGGTGAGCCTGGGTATGTC
>DASVOW010000391.1:0-8074 GCA_036383155.1 Ktedonobacterales bacterium | reverse complement strand
TTCTCCACGGTTCGTTCAGGTTGGCGACCCGATTCAGCCGGGGCAGGTGGTCTGCATCGTCGAGGCGATGAAAGTCTTCAATGAGATCAAAGCTGAGGTCAGCGGCACCGTGACGGCGGTTCTGCCGAAAGATGGTCAGCTGGTGCAGAAAGGCGACGCCTTGATCCGTGTCAAGCCAGTCTGAGGTAGAGCCAGGGCTGGCGCGGCGCCGGCCAACCCGTGCGACCCCACCTTCGCCGTTGCCTGGTCCGGGCGCGGTGGCTGCTACCAACGTGCCAGATGTTCGGGCCTCTATCGGCCATCTTTGGGCGTCGTTACGCACTCCGCGCGGCCAGAGGCTGCTCGCATGGACGCTGGTTATCGCCGCTGTCGTGCTCGATTGCCTGCTGGTCGGGCAACACGCATTGCTGCGCTATCAATCGTACCGCGCCGACGCCTTTGACCTTGGCAATATGGATCAGGCCGTCTGGAACACTCTCCACGGCCATCCCTTTCGCTTCACCAATCGCGGACTCGACACCGTGGGGCCACCTACCCGGCTTGCCATCCACGTCGAGCCGATTCTCTTCCTCATCGCGCCACTCTACCTGGTGCATGCCGGCCCCGAGACGCTGATTGTCTTGCAGACTGTGGCGCTCGCCCTTGGTGCGCTGCCGCTCTTCCTGCTTGGCCTGCGGCGCCTCCCCGCGCTGCCACTAGTGGCAGCGGTGATTGCGGTCGCCTACCTCGTCACACCAGAACTGCTCGGCGAGGCTCTGTGGGACTTCCACCCCGTCGCGCTGGCGACGCCGCTGTTGCTGCTCGCACTGTGGGCGCTCGACGCGCGGCGCTGGCCCATCTTCTTCGTCGCGGCGGCACTCGCGGCCCTGACCAAAGAGGATGTTGCGCTGTCGCTGCTGCCGCTTGGCCTCTACATCGCCTTGTGGCTGGGCCAGCGCCGCCTTGGCGTGGGGCTGCTTGTCGCTTCGCTTGCGTGGCTGGCGCTCTGCTTCTTCGTCATTTTGCCGCACTACAATACCGGCGTTGCCGGCGGGAATAATTACTGGTATCGTTACGCCTGGCTCGGCGCGACGCCCCACGAGGCGCTGATCAATCTGCTGACGCATCCGTGGCTGCCCATCGCCTACGTCTTCGGCGAACCCGCGCGCAGTGGATATATCGCTCTGCTCTTACGTACCGGCGGCGGCTTGAGCATCTTTGCCCCCGCGCTCTGGATCTGTGCACTCCCTGAGCTTGCCGTCAACGTGCTGAGCGTCCATTGGGAGCAATATAGCGGCTTCTACCAGTACAACGCGATGCTTGTCGCCTACCTCATGGCCGCGACCGTTTATGGCGTCGCCGCGCTCTACAATGCCCGACTCCATGCTGAACACACCGCCCATTCCGTCGACCACGTGCGGGAGAGGGGCGGCAGCGCGCTTGGACGGGGGCTGCACCGCCTGCTGCCCATGCGTCGCCATCTCGCCGTAGCGTATCATCGTGCACTGGCGCGTATCCCGGTGCCCTCACGCTGGATCGCCCCACTCGTCGTCATCTGGCTGCTCGTCAGCAGCTTTTGGAACCTCACGACTGTCGGCGTCGGCCCGCGCCTCAGCGACTTCTGGCGGGCGGGGAGCGCGCCTATTCACCATCAGGCGCAGATCGACGCGCTGCTCGCTCGTGTGCCGACCTCCGCCTCGGTCGCTGCGACTGATACGCTCAACCCACACCTGAGCGATCGCTATACGCTCTATCTCATGCCCGATCCGCAGTCGTATCAGGCCGAATACGCCGCCGTCAATCTCGACGACGTGCCGCCCTTCTCCAAAGAGGCGGATCAGCGTATGTACGATACGATGCTGGCCTCGGGTCGCTACGTTATCGTCGGGCGTGTGGATAGCGTCGTGGTGCTGCATCGCGTCGGCCCGCCGCTCACGCCGCCGGGTGGGTGATTGTATGCTGCTGGACGATGTAACGCATGCCCTGCTCGATGCGCTCTTCCCGCCGCGCTGCCAGCAGTGTGGGAAGACGGGCGCTGGGCTCTGCGCGAACTGTCTCGCTACGGCGTCCGCCCCGGAGCCGCCACTCTGCCCGCGTTGCGGTCGCTCTCTCGCTCCACGTAGCCGGGAGGAAGCCGCAGCCTGCCCGACCTGCGCCTCCGGTCGCGGGCCGAAAGCGCTGTCTGCCTTGCGCATCGCCGCAGTCTATGAGGGCGTCGTCCGCGAGGGCATCGTCGCGCTGAAATATCGAGGACAACGCCGCATGGCCGAGCCATTGGGCGATCTGCTTGCCGCCGAGCTGCATGCAGCGATGCAGCAGGGCGCGCGAGCCGATCTGATCGTGCCAGTGCCACTCCATATGCAACGCCAGCGCCAGCGCGGCTTCAATCAAGCTGAGCTACTGGCACGCCGCTGCTCGTCGCGCCTTGGCATCCCTGTTGCGGCGCATCTCCTGCTCAGGCAGCGCGCCACTTCGCCACAGGTGGGCCTCTCCCTGGCCGAGCGCCACACCAACATCGCGGGCGCCTTCGCACTGGCATCGCAGCACGGGCATACACGCCTAGCCGGGCGCCATCTGGTGCTGATCGACGACGTGAGCACGACTGGGAGCACGCTCGATGCCGCGGCGGAGGCACTGCGCGCCGCCGGCCCGGCGAGCATCCTGGGAATAGCCGTATCACGGCCTACCCTTGGCGACGATGGAGTTGACGCCAACGCTCCTTCAACCATCCGAGCCTCCAAATACTCAGCGTCACAGGAGAGGCGGCAATAATGGATACCACGGCGGCTGCGATAGATGTCGGCCAGGTCGTGCTGCTGTTCATGCTCACACTTGCCGTCGCGTTGCTCGCCAATCGTCTGCGCTTTCCTTACACGCTGGCGCTGGTGCTTGCTGGCCTGGTGCTGGGGATATTCCACGTGCATCTCGACCTGGCCCTTGGCCCGAATATCGTGCTCTTCATCTTCCTGCCTGCGTTGCTATTCGAAGGAGCGTGGAACATAGACACCAGCGCGCTACGCGCCAATTGGCAGGCTATTGCGCTGCTCGCCGGTCCGGGCCTCGTCATCTCGCTCGCCGTCACTGCTGGCATCGTTCATTGGGGCACGGGCCTGCCGTGGCTAGTGGCGCTCCTGCTCGGCGCCATCGTCTCTCCTACGGACCCTGTCGCCGTCATCGGTCTGCTACGGCAACTCGGCATGCCTGAGCGCCTGCGCGTGATCATCGAGGGAGAAAGCCTCTTCAACGACGGGGTGGGCGCGGTCGCCTTCGAGCTGACACTTGGCGTGCTGCTGCTCTCGCTAGGTGATACTGGCTCGCTCGCTGGCTTCTCCATCGCCACCATCGTGCTCAAAGGGCTCTGGCTGCTCCTCGGCGGTGTGCTGATCGGCGCGGCCATCGGCTATGTCGTGAGCCACATGGTCGCTGCTATCGACGACCCGCTGCTCGAAACGACGGTGACGTTCAGCGTTGCCTATGGCAGCTATACGGTGGCTGTGCTGCTTGGCACGTCGGGGCTCCTCGCGGTCGTCGCCGCTGGATTGATCATGGGCAGTTACGGACGGCGCGTCGGCATGTCGGAGCGCACGCTCGAAACCGTCGATCACGTGTGGGAATTCACCGGCTACCTTGCCAACTCGCTCCTCTTTCTGCTGCTTGGCGTCTCGATTGGCGCCATGTCGCTCGTGAGCACGCTGCTTGTCATCGGGTGGGCTGTCCTCGGCGTCGTGGTGGGCCGAGCCTTCATGATCTTCGTTCTCCTGCGATTGCACGACTACTACATTCGCTGGCTAGGGCACCGCGAGCGCAAGCACCCGAAGGCTGTGGGACGCCTGCCTGTCTTCCGAGTCTGGCGCCCCCTGCTGCTCTTTGCGGGGCTACGCGGCGCGCTCTCGATTGCGCTGGTGCTTAGCCTACCCGACTCGCTCCCCTATCAATCGATCCTCAAGCCAGCCGTCTATGGCGTGGTGCTTGTTACGCTCGTTGGTCAGGGCATCGGGCTGCACTTCCTGCTGCCCCACTGGCCCAAAGCCCCGGCCGAGGCAGCTTGAGCATTCGCTGTCCACTTGGCCGCTATTTCAAACAAGAGATGTGTGTGACAGGCGAGATGGTGCGTCACGGATAATATTGACTAAGTGTATCAACTTACTGTATATATCAAAGCATGTGACGAGTGAAACGTCTTGAATGGAGAGATTCAGTCTTCTCGGTGTCCGTACGATAGGGGCACGACGAACACTTTCTCTGTTTCAGGTGAGCAACGAAGGAGAACTGGTATGTCCATTGGAGTGACCGAACTGCTCGAAGGGAACCAGCGATATGCGGCTACCTTCACCAAAGGCATTTTACCGCTGCCGCCGGCCCGCAAACTTGCAGCGGTCGTGTGCATGGATGCGCGGCTTGATCCGCTCCCTCTTCTCGGCCTTGGGCTGGGGGATGCGCATGTCATTCGTAATGCGGGTGGGCGCATCACCGAAGATGCGCTGCGATCACTTGCCATTTCGGAACGGCTGCTGGGAACCGATACGATTGCCGTCATCCACCATACTGATTGCGGCATGCTCACGTTCTCCAATGAGGATATTCGTGACACGATACGCGAGCACCTTGGTGATGCCGCGCACGAAGCTGCCAGACAGATTGACTTCCTCCCTTTCGCCGATCTCGTGCAAAGCGTGCGTGACGATGTGGCCGCGATTCAAGCCTCACCCCTGATTCCCGAGGGTATCTCCGTGTATGGCTTCGTCTATGATGTCGGGACGGGCAAGCTTGCACAGGTCGAATAGGCTGGACGCAGGGGGCGTGAGCTCGAAGCACACGAGTCGCCTTCTGGCTGGTGAGGATGGCGCTCTGTCTACTCGACATCTGGCTATTCGCATGGCTGAAACAGCCTGCCACTAACGCTCTCCCCAACGAAATACCCCTCCCCCAGAAAGCGGGGGAGGGGTAGATGTGGACGCTCGCCGCCATTAGCGCGGCGGATAATCCTCGCGTTCTACCGCGCCAGGGTCGACTCCGCCGATGTTCCTGTCAGACGGTTGGCTGACGTTCGTATCGCGCACGTCGCGATCCATCGTCCCTGGCGCCATCCCGCCGGCGCTGACACCACCCGGATCGCTCGCCTGAGCGCGCATCGCCTGCGCCGCATTCACCACCAGATGGATGCCGTCGGCGGAGATATGCCCGATGTCCTGCGGCGTCACCAGGTAGTCTTCTTGCGACGGATCATCGCTTACCACGTAGAGACCATCCGGGCGCTTCTCACGTACGGTGCCGAGCCGCTTCTCATCGCTGGCAATTACCGGCGTGCCGATCTGCACGCGCTGCCAATCAGGATCCACCGTAGGATCCAGCCGAATATCATTGTCATACATGATGCATTTCCTCCTCCTGTACGCTCGTTGGTCAGGGGTCAATATCGCCCCCACCGCGAGCCACTGCCAAGAGGTTCCTTGCACAACACATGCCGCAATGACAACGGCGTGCGGAAACGGCTTAGAAACCGGTCTCCACTACCTGCAACCTATCGTCTCGGCGTCTTGTAGCACGCTCAGCCTCTCGTCGTCTCCGTTGCGCTGCACCTCACCTACCCGGCAGTATTGCCGTTGAGCCGCGCCAGCCCCAGCTTTGCCCGCTCATCATCCGTCGCGCGATCTTCGATGAGCGCATCCAGCGCCGCCACCAGCGCAGGATCTCCCTGCTGCGCGGCCGCCGGGCCATTCTGCGTCACCCAAGCTAGCAATTCGTGCCGCCCCTTGAAACTTCCGCGCACTTCCTCCAGCGCAAAGCTTCCGGGCAGCTTGAACTCACCAGACGCGGACGCCTCGCGTTCCTCGTCCTCCCACTCGCGCGCCTCCACGGCCAGCACCGCGATCACCTCGTCCATCGCTGCGCGCCAGCCACGAAGAAAGGCCTCACGCTCTTGCTGAGTTGCCATAGTCGCCTCCTTCATCCATCGCGAATCGCGAGGGCATCATATGCGTCAAATTCCACATGTATGGCTGCGACAGGTGAAGCGCACACCCGCGCACCCGCCTTCATCGTATCATCACATCGCGGCGCCACCTCAAGCGTATCAGATAGTGTGCGTCACCGCTAGAGGCAACAGGAAAGATCGCCCACTTCCACTGCTGCTACAGATGTGTGGAAAACGAAAAACGCCACAACCACCTCCCCCATGCGCCCCATAGCATTGAAAAACATGAGGAATGGCTCATATAATTATCGTGATAGAAATGTGAGATTGACCTCATATATTGGAGGGAGAGCCATGAAGCCTACTCTTGAAGCCAGGCGCATCATAGACGGAGCGACTGTGAGCGCGGAGTCATCGCAAAGGAACATCGAGCCGATTCCCCATCCGCCGGGCAAGCCTGTGCTTGGCAATCTTTTCGACCTGGACGCTGCTAACCCTATTCAAGACATCATGGCCCTGGCGCGGCAGCACGGCCCGATCTTTCAGTTGGAGCTACCGGGTCGCAAGCTGGTCGTCGTCTACGGCTACGATCTCGTCGACGAGCTGAGCGACGAGCGCCGCTTCGATAAGCTCGTTTGGTCGCCCCTGCGCAATGTACGCTCCTTCACGGGGGACGGTCTTTTTACCTCGCAAACCCAGGAACCGAACTGGCACAAAGCCCACAACATTCTCCTGCCAAACTTCAGTAGCCAAGCGATGAAGGGCTATATGCCCGCTATGGTGGATATCGCCGCGCAACTTGCGCAGAAGTGGGAACGCCTCAACCCCGAAGACGAGATCGACGTGCCAGCCGATATGACACGGCTTACCCTCGACACCATCGGACTTTGTGGCTTCAACTATCGCTTCAACTCCTTTTACCGTGAGGAGCCACACCCATTCATCGTCGCGATGGTGCGGGCGCTGGGTGAGTCATTGGAGCAACTGCACCGCCTGCCGGGTCAGAGCAGGCTTATGGTTCGCACGCGCCGCCAGTTCGAGGATGACGTCACCACCATGAACACGTTGGTGGACACGCTCATCCGTGAGCGGAAGGCTGCCGGCGATAACGCCGCCAAGCACGATCTGCTTGGCTATATGCTCGCGGGCGTGGATAAGCAGAGCGGGGAGCATCTCGACGATATCAACATCCGCTATCAGATTATCACCTTCCTGATTGCCGGGCATGAGACCACGAGCGGGCTGCTCTCCTTCGCACTCTACTACTTGCTCAAGCATCCAGAGGTGCTGGGACGCGCCTATGAGGAGGTGGATCGTGTGCTGGGAGCCGACCTCTCGGCCACGCCGACGTATGCGCAGGTGACGAAGCTGCGCTATATCACACAGATCCTCAACGAATCGCTGCGGCTCTGGCCGACTGCGCCAGCCTTCGCGCTCTATCCGTATGAGCCGACCATCATTGGCGGCAAATATGCGGTAGACAAGTCGCACGAGCTGATGGTGCTGATCCCCATGCTGCATCGCGACCGCTGTGTGTGGGGTAACGATGCCGAGGAGTTCAACCCCGATCATTTCAGGCCCGAGGCCGAGCAGCACCGCCCCGCCAACGCTTTCAAGCCGTTTGGCAATGGTCAGCGCGCCTGCATCGGTCGCCAGTTCGCCATGCAAGAGGCGACGCTCGTGCTGGGCATGCTGCTCCAGCGCTTCGAACTGATCGACCACACCAACTATCAGTTGAAAATCAAAGAGACGTTGACCCTCAAGCCGGAGGACTTCCGTATCAAGGTGCGGCCACGCACGGCTCGCACAGCGGTCGTTGCGCCGGAGGTTGCGGCCGAGGTGGAGACTTCGCCTGTAGCTGCGCTGGCCCCTGCAGTCCAGCACAACACGCCACTGGTCGTCCTCTATGGCTCGAATCTCGGTACCGCCGAGGGGATCGCCTACCAGATTGCCGACGACGGCAAAGCGCTTGGGTTCGCTACCACTGTCGCCCCGCTGGACGACTACGTAGGTAGGCTGCCGCAGGGTGGCGCTGTCGTGATCGTCTCCGCCTCCTACAACGGCGCGCCCCCTGACAACGCCGTCCAATTCGTGCGCTGGCTTCGTGACGAGACCCTGTCCGCCGATGCGCTGCGGGGTGTGAGCTACGCCGTCTTTGGCTGTGGCAATCGCGATTGGGCC
>DASVOW010000390.1:0-1695 GCA_036383155.1 Ktedonobacterales bacterium | reverse complement strand
CGCCGGCATTATCCAGCCCGACGACGCCGATGAAATCGCCAGGGCCGCTGAGATCAATGTAGGCGTTGGCGGCGGAGCAGCGCAGGCCGGCCGGATCGTTCTGGGCCATCGAGCCGGACATATCGAGGACGATGGCTGTGACGTGTCCGGCGCCGCTGGCCTGCGACGCCTGGGCGGCGTGGCTCGAGGCGGGAGGGGGCGCAGGGGCGGCAAGGGCGAGCGAGGGCAGCAGCGGCACGCACGCGAGCGTCAGCGCCAGTGTGAATACGACGGCGCGTGCAAGCGTCGTGCGGCGCGGAATGATGCTACGCACAATTTGTCCCGATACATCCATTACTCGCCCTCCTGCCCCACATGCTGCTAGGAGGCGGTGTAAGTCGTAACTGTTCCTCATGTACGATGTGTTACCCAGTTGGGTTGCTTAACTGATACACGCAGCATAGCACTCGCCGTTTCAGAGCATACGAGGGGTAGGCTATTTGGCTACCTCATACCGGGTCGCACCATAGGGTTGTAGAAAGCGAGGCATGGCACGACATATTCACCTCGAACCACACCTCAGTCTTGACGAACTCGCAGAGCGCTACCGGGGCGAGAAAGATCCGGTCGAGCACAGCTGCATAGAGGCTAGGATCAGCACCCCAGTCCAGCGATCGGCTGCCCCCAGCGGGGGCGCGGTTTGGACGCCGTCCACCGGAGCATTTGCTTGAAAAAGTGTTTCCGCTATCGCTCACTCGGGAGCGGCGACTATTCGCGAGTGGAGGCCGCGCTGTCCCTCGCTGCAGTGCGTACGCGTGCAGGTATCACATGCTGCTACGTGCGCTTAGTGGTAGCTGCAGGGAGGACATGGGATCGGCACAATATGGAACGTGATGTGGCTGGGGTCGCGCGGGAGTGTGGTCGTGCCAGAGAGCACAATTTGCGGCGTCATGCTGTCCGCTGCGATTCCGGTTGTGTGCATGAGGATCTGTTGAGCAGTAGCGACGTCGTGACCAGCCAGTTGTTGCGCCAGCGCCTGGAGCCGCATCGATGTCCAATCGTAGACGGACATGCCGCTCTGGAAATTGCAGTACATCCGTGCGCGCGTGGGAGACAACGTGAAGAGCCCGACGTCGCCCTGACCCGTCATATGAGTCCAGCCTGTCACGCCATAATAGCGATATCCTGCCGGCACCGTGCTCTTGATACGCGCGAGGCAGAAGCCCCCGACATCCTGCGGATTAAACAGCCCGATCGTCCAACTTCCCGACTCATAGACTTGGTACTGGAAGAACGTCGCTTGGGTCGTGCCGGGTGCGGGCGAACAAAAGCCCGTATGTGTATGCGACTTGCCAGCGTCAAAGTAGGCAACGGTGTCGTTTTGCGAATAGTTGCTTGGAGGATTCATGGTGCGGGAGAGGGCTTGGTCTACGCTGGAATCTTCGATTGACCAGTCCGACGCACTCAGATTCGCTGGGCAATTCGCTGGAACCACATACTGCGAGCCAGATGTCACTGCGTCAAACCAGGGCGATACACCCATACAAGGGCAAGACCAGGAATCGACCGTGACGGTTTTCGGGGTGGCCCGTACGTCCCCAGTGCCGTCTGTCGCGACGATTACCGTATTTTGGTCATTGGAGGGCGGCTCATAGCCAAGCCAGAAGGGCATAAACGTGATCTGGGCTGACGACACGTCCTGCTGAGTGGTGGTAG
>DASVOW010000389.1:0-4548 GCA_036383155.1 Ktedonobacterales bacterium | reverse complement strand
GCCACCATCACCGACGATGGTGGCGCTGCTGTTTCTGTATTTCCTCTCCCACCCCGCTTTCTCCCTCTCCGCACGGGGGTGTGCTCATGGCATCAGGTTTGCGGCTGCATGCGTGCATGGCGCTGCCACAAACGGTCATGTATCGCCGTTGGCGACACTGCTACACAGGACGAGTGCGCCTGGGCGGGCCGTCGAGCAACGCGCATGGCGAGTAAGGTGAGGAACAGTATGCAAAGCAACACACGCGACACACACGACACACGCAATGCGAAAAATACACCGCGGGACACTCTCGGAGAGCAACTTCAGCGCCGGCTGCAGGAACACTTGGGCGTCCATATCACCGTCGCCACGACGGTCGACGCTGTGTTCCTGGACGGCAGAGTGAGCACGCCGGAGCAGCGCGAGCGGGTAGGGCGGCTCGTCACTGAGCTGGCGCCAGGCAAGCACATAGAGAATAACCTGGAGGTCGAGGAATTACTGTCGCCGACCGAAGCAGAGCCAACCCGGGAGTCGAGCGAGGTCATCGACGAGCCCAATATCGATGATCTGCTCGAGAAGGAGGCTCTCAGCGCGGAAGAAGCGCCACAGCCCGACGACATTGATCCGGGCAAGCTGCGTCTCCCTCCGGATACCGATGAGCTCGATGATCCGACGTTGCTACATGAGATCCCCGGAGACGACGCGAGTCTGACAGACCAACCCCTTGAGACAAACGCCCTCAATGTGGCGAATGACAGCGTCTACGATGCAGATGATTCCGTCGAGCCAGACCCGGCGTACTTCGCGCCGACGGACCCCGTGATCGGTAGCGGCCCAAATGAGGACCCAACTCGCGCCGAAGTGGTGGGCGGGTTCGAGCCGACCTCCCTGGACGACGTATCAGTGGACCCATCAGCGGAGGATAACCGCCCAGGTGATGAGGCGCTGGCAGACGCCATCCGGCGCGAGCTGCGCGAGGATGCCTCGACGACGGATCTCCAGATACACGTGTACGTGGTGAATGGCGTAGCCCATCTACGCGGCACTGTACCCAGCCTGGAGGACGCGGAGAACGCCGAGGCAGTCGCATCAGAGGTGCCTGGCGTGATCGAGGTAGACGAAGAACTCGACGTGCAGGGCCTCTGAATCACCGGGTTTCCGCTCTCCCTTTCTTTTCAACGCCACGTGTGCCCCCACCTGCATAGGGCAAAAGTCATGGCGTGACCCACCATGCCTGTTACCTTGACGATGAGCCTCCGTTCTTCAATCGAGACGGATGTAGAGGCACCTGCGCTGCTTGCGGTTCCGATTGCTGCATACCGACTCCACTCCGCACAAAAGCAGACTTGCTCTCGCGCGGGGCTGAGCCGATTGTCTCCGGCACAATTCGCCACACCAGTGGGGTGTGGCACGTGGGGGTGGCGCGTTAGTGGGGTGGTGGTTATTACACGCCGGCAGCGCGTCGCCTACATCTGTTTCATCTTATTTGGGAGAGGGGACCTCATCATGCTCGATCGTCTGTTCCGCCGCGACCGCGGCCAGGGCCTCGTGGAGTACGCGCTGATCATCGCGCTCGTCGCCGTAGTCGTCATTGGCACGCTGATCCTGCTTGGCCCGCAGATCGCCTCTATCTTCAAGAACATCAGCAACAACCTCTAATACGAGGTGGACTGCTGGGCTAAGCCATTGCCGGCGTCGCGTTCTCATACGGGCGCCGGCAAGCGCTGTGTTTTTGACTGATGATTGACAACACATCGCATGATGCGCCCTGGTACGTCCTGGCATACCCTGGATACGTCGGCTGACCCTACTGTGGTGGGAGACGCGGAGGAGTGTGGTGGCAGAGGATCGCCGGCTGCGATTGCCCCAACTCGTGATGCGCTGTTGTGATGGATGTGTCCACCAGTGTCCGGCCGCTCACTCAATGCGTACGAAAACATTCGCGTGGTGGTAGGGTGGCTTGCGTATTTGTGTCGCCTCAAGGCTATAGAGCGAGGCGGTGGGACTCGTCTGGCGTACGGTCGCAGTGCCTGAGATGCGCCAATCGTCCCGCAGTGTTCGCATAAAGTGACCAGCCGGCGTACGTCATCGTCAGTTTGCATGTCATCACCTAATTTTGAAGTTCGCCGTAGGGGGTAAACGCACATGGCTGCTCCAAACCGTCCACCACGCACGCGTGCGTCAGGTGGACGTACGCTTATGCTACTGGGCGTGCTGCTAGCACTGGCCGCGGGCGCGATTGTCATCTACATCGTGAGCACCGCGGTTGGCGCTGGCTCGCAGACTACTACGGTGTGGGTCGCCACCAAAGATCTGCCCGCCGGTAGTATCCTCACTGTGCAGGATACCGACCCCAGCAAGAGTTACCTGAAAATCACCGATGCCTTCGCGCAGAAAACGGTGACTGCCAGTTTCGTGCCGCCGAACGCGCTCCCCTTCATCTCGCAAGAGGACTTGAACATCAAGCTGAACAACCAGGTGATCGTCGGAGCGTTCTACGCGGGAGACATCTTGCGACAGAGCGATCCCCGTTTGGTGCAGGTCGGCACAGGCGCCGCCGGCAGCTTGACCAACATCAACCCAGCCCAGTTGCCCAAGAACTCTGTCCTGGTAGCGTTTGATGTGAAGTCCAACGCCGGAGGCGTCGGCGGCAAGCCCATTGCTGCGCCTGGTGACTACGTCGATTTCGTCGCGTTCTTCTGCCCTAAAGCGCAGCAAGGAGGGACAGTCTGCCAATCGCAGACGACACTGCAGAATATCTACATCTATACTGTCTCCGGCAACTCTGTCGTTGTTGTGCTCACGCACCAGCAGGTGCTGCAGCTGCAGTATCTCCAGTCAAACGCTTCCTCGCTTGAGATCGTCGTGCGCAAGCCAGGCGATACCGACCCTGCGCATACCGACGCCGTCACTGAGGGCACCATCGTCAGCGATTTTCACTTCAAGACGACGCCCTAGCGCGAGCGAGGAGTAAGGCTCCTTCCGCCGCGCAAGTGACCTGAAGCGGAAGCGCACATAAACAGGCGGTGCAGTCGCGTACAACTCGGTACATGACATGCACCGCCTGCTTCTAGCAACCATGGAGTATCATAAGCGGGAGCGTGTGTGCGCACACACGTCATGCGTACATGCTCCCGTCACGACCCTGCGGAGGCGATGCATTCGCCACACAGAGCAGCGCGAGCGGCAACGAGTGGCTGGCGATGGTGAGGTACTCCCCCACAGGTGTGAGTTTACTCCCCGCTCAGTCGCATACGTGCTAGGATACGTTCACACACAACAGGACAGCGCAATCTACCCGAAACAGTTGGGGTGCTACTATGGTGCAACCACCGGACGCTCGCGGATCCAAGCGGATCCGCTTGCTTATCGTCGACGATATGCCCGATATGGCGCAGAACGTCCAGAAGCTGCTGCATTTCGAGCGCGATATTCAGGTGGTGGGCGTCGCCTCGAATGGCCGCGATGCCATTGCTAAAATAGAATCACTCAAGCCAACAGTCGTGCTCATGGATATCAACCTGCGCGACACCGACGGCCTCAAGGTGACGGAGCAGATCACCAAGTTGATGCTGCCGACGACCGTCGTGATGATGTCCGTGCAGAGTGAGCCGGAGTATATCCAGCGCGCGATGATGGTAGGCGCACGCGGCTACCTGATCAAGCCGTTCACCAGCGACGATCTCATCAACACGATACGCACGGCTGTCGCGACAGCGGTGGTGCCTCCTCCGGTCGCAGCGCCCCCGCAAGTCATCTACAACAATGGCCCGCAGTCGCTGCGCAAGATCATCGCGGTCTACAGCCCCAAGGGCGGCGTCGGGCGCAGTGTGATCGCGGCCAATCTCGCCATCGCGCTCAGGCGCGAAACCGAGAAGCGTGTCATCCTGGTGGATGCCAATCTGCAATCCGGCGACCAGCATGTCATCCTCAACGTCGATAGCACCAACAGCATCGACGATCTGCGTGAAGCAGGCTCGCTCGACCGCGAGCTGATCGAGGGAGTGGTGGCGACCCACGAGGGCTCGCGCATCGGCGTGCTGCGCGCTCCAGTGGCCCTGGAGTCCGCCGAATTGTTCACAGCTGACGCGATGAAGGCCATCCTGGTCGAGCTGCGCGAGCATTTCGATTACGTCGTGATCGACGCCGACAACACCTTCTCCGAAGCGACGCTTACGGTGTTGGAGATGGCCGATCTGATCCTGCTGGTGACGACGCTCGAAGTGACGACGATCAATCGGGTCAGCCAGTTCTTCGAAGTGATGCAGCGCCTGGGCTACGCTCGCTCGAAGGTAAAGCTCGTCTGTAATCGCGTCGATACCGTCTATGGTATCCAGCCCAAACATGTCGAAACGCGGCTACACCAGCATTTTCTCTCGCAGATACCAGAGGACGCCCGCCTCGTCATCACATCGGTCAACCGGGGCGTCCCATTCGTGCAGTCGCACCGAGCGGCGCCAATCTCAAAGGCGATGCAGACGCTCGCGCAACGCTCCGCCAGCCTGGTCGAGGAGCCCGAAAACGCCAATCAGGAGAAGCGCCGTTGGGGCTTCGGCAGGTAAGCGC
>DASVOW010000388.1:0-2297 GCA_036383155.1 Ktedonobacterales bacterium | reverse complement strand
CCGAAATTGGTGCCGGGTGTAACGGCGACACCAGTGCGGTCAAGCAGATCGAGGGCAAACTGCGCCGAAGTGATCCCCTCGGGGATGCGCGGCCAGACATATAGGCTGGCTAGCGGTGTCTCCACTGTCAGGCCGATCTGGCGGCAAGCGTCAACGACGATGTCGCGGCGGCGCTGATAGATGGCATTGCGCTTCGCAATCCACTCGTCGGGGAGTGCGAGCGCGCGGATGGCCGCATGCTGGATGGGGCGGAAGATGCCGGTGTCGAGATTGCTCTTGAGGCGCGTCATGCCCTCGACGACTGTGGCATTGCCGACGAGCATGCCGATACGGAAGCCCGCCATGTTATACGACTTGGAGAAGGAGTGTATCTCGACGGCGACATCTTTCGCACCCGGTATTTCAAGCACGCTCGTCGGCCTGGCTCCATCGAAGTAGACTTCGGCGTAGGCCATATCCTGCACCAGGAGCACATCGTACTCACGCGAAAAGGCCACCGCTTCCTCGAAGAACGATCTGGGCGCACTGGCGCCTGTGGGATTGTTTGGATAATTGAGCCACAGTGTGCGGGCGCGGCGCGCTACATCTCCAGGGATGGCGGAGAGGTCGGGGAGCCAGCCGTGGGCGGCGTCAAGCGGCAGGTCATAGTTTGTGCCGCCGGCAAGCAGCACGGCGGTCGGTCCAACGGGATACATCGGATCGGGCATCAGGGCAATATCGCCGGGATCCATGACAGCCAGTGGTAGGTGCGCAAGGCCTTCCTTCGAGCCGATGAGCGGCAATACTTCGCGTGCGGGGTCGAGCTCAACGCCGAAACGGCGCACGAACCAGCCGGCGATTGCCGTGCGTAGCTCCGGCATGCCCGCATACTCGGGGTAGCGCTGGTTTACCTGTGCGTGTGCCGTCTCTGTGAGCGCGTCTATCACCTCTGGCGGCGTGGGCAGATCGGGGTCGCCTATCGAGAGGCTTATCACATCTACCCCGGACGCACGCAGCTCAGCGATTTTACGCGCATATTCGGCGAAGTGGTATGGCGGGAGGTTGCGAAGGCGGTGCGAAAGTTCCACTGTATGCTCCTGATGTGGTACGACGGGACAATTTGGAAGAGCGGGGCGCCAGGAAGACAGCATCTTGAGTATAGCAGAAGTGAGGCTGGCGTTCGCTGTGGCGTGTGAATGTTCCCAGGACGGCGGCAGGGCACGGCGAGAAGTCGCTAACCGAACACTGCCTTGAGGACCGAACATGCACGCAGCGTCACCCATTTGCTGGGCTGGCCTGGCTTGTCGATATCCACCCAGGTCTTGCCATTGAGAGCAGACTGATTGCTCCAGCGTCCGGACGGCTCTTGCTGGCTGAGGAGCCACGCGACGGCGCCCTGCAGACGCGCATCTCTCGCAAAGCCAAGCTCACAGAGGACCGTGATATTCTGCAGGATGTCGGCGGTATAGCCTAAGGGGAAGCCGAGCTTGAACCAGGAGGGGCTGGGCGCCACATTGCCGAAACCAGCGGGGTACGCGGCGGTAGCAGGGTCGGAGCTGAGGAGGAATGCGACTCCCTGCAGGATGGCGCGTTCCACGTGTGGCGCTCGCTGGTGGGGTCGGATACGCGCAAGCGCGAGCAGCCCTTTGATCGCCCCCCATGCGCAAGGAAGCTGGTCGTTTGACACGCAACAGAAGCCAGGCCCACTGGTTCCTGAACGATAATAGTGGCTGAAGTCTTCGCCGGTGATCGAGCGTGCCTGCCAGTCAACCGCGCGCTGCACGCGCTGATCCTCCAGCCAGCCAAAACCGATTAGCGCCCGTAGCAGATTGCCATTGAGACAGTGGATAGCGAGCGATGGGGGAGGGGGAGTGTCTTCCCTGCTGCCTCCTCCCCAATAAGCAAACCCTCCGGTTGTAGCCTGGGTATGTGACAAGACGTACTCGCATGCCGCTTGCACGCGCGCGTCGTCGCCATCGGCTCCAAGCTGGTCGAGAAAGATGAGCTGCCAGACCGTTCCCCGGTACTTGGGCGTACAGCCGGGACCGGGCTTGAGCCAGAATCCCGCTGGCTGCTGGGCCGCGAGGATGGTGGCAATGGGGTCGGTACGCATAGCGGCGGCGCGAGCCTGTCGCACCTCCGGCGCATCCTCCGGCTGGTCAAGGAGGTGGCGCAGAGCCAGATGGCGGACCGCAGGCGTATCTTCTTCGAGCAACCAGGGCAATGGATCGCCTTTGAACATGCGCAGCCAGCCGGTCATGTCTCTGCTTTCCGTTCTTGCATCGTCATCCGCAGGCAGATTGGAACGCACTACGATT
>DASVOW010000387.1:0-1696 GCA_036383155.1 Ktedonobacterales bacterium | reverse complement strand
CGCATCGAGGGGTGATACGTCGGCGCGAACATGAAGCCGAACCCTGTCCGCTCGATACACGTCGCCACCTGCTCCGGGCCCAACTCCAGCCTGACGCCCAGCGCTTCGAGCACGTCGGCGCTGCCACACTTGCTGCTCGCGGCGCGATTGCCGTGCTTGGCAACTGGCTGGCCGAGCGAGGCGAGCACGAGTCCCGCCGCCGTAGACACGTTGAAAGTGCCCGAGGCGTCGCCGCCGGTGCCGCATGTGTCGACCGCGCGGACCTGCGACGGCAGCGGCACATGCACCGCCACCTCGCGCATTACACGCGCCAGCCCCGTCACCTCGTCCACCGTCTCGCCCTTGAGCCGTAGCGCCGTCAGAAACGCGCCCAGCTGCGACGGCGTGGCCACGCCCGTCATGATCTCTTCCATTGCCGCCGCTGCCTCGCCTTCGCCGAGCGATTGCCCTGCCACGAGTTGCGTGATCGCCTCGCGAATCATGTGCTCACCTCCTCGCAGTGGTATGCCTCTACGTGCACGCCCGTCTCATATTGCGGCGTGACCCTCATCCAACATCTCAAACGCGAGCTGCCCGCCTGCATAGGTACGCAGTAGATGCAGCAGGTCATCAATCGCCGCGCGCACGTCGTTTCGGCCGCGCTCGTGGTGTGCTTCGACGGTGATGATGGCCGCAGTCGTGTCGAGTTGCGCCGCACTCTCCTCGCTCTGCCGCCAGCACCAGCGCCGCGCGACGACCAGCCCGCGCTCATCCGCGAAGATTGCCTCTCCCGGCTCAGGATGCTCCTGCTCACTCTGCCCCAGCGTCGTGAAAGCCTCCGACCCATCGGCAAAGCGCACCGCGATCGGCTGCTGAATCGCCCTTGTGTCGAAGATGGCGACGGGCAGTGCATAGCGAATACTCACCAGATTGCCGATATCGACGAGCGTATTGATGCTCGGAATGTCGCCTTTCTTGGTCAGGCGCCGTAACAAAGCCTCAGCCGCGCTGCGATACTGCGTCGGGTCCACGCCGAAGCCTCGGAAGACACTGCGCCATGCCGCAAGTGAGTCGATCTGGCTCAACGGCGTCTCGCCGATGCGCCGCAATGTCGCTTCCTGTTCGGCTCGGTACGCGCTCTGCAGTCCGTCAGGCGCCGGGCCATTGCGCATGTCCCGCGCGAGGATGACGCTCCCAACGACGTTGGGGTAGCGAGTCAGTATCTCCGGCGCATAGCGAAAGCTCGTCATTTCGGCTCCCTCGGCCCCTCTCTGCACAGCCTCTCGTGTCGCTGCGACATCCAGGCGTTACGAGACGCTCGCCCCAGCCATCTCCGTCACCAGCGAAGCGCCATCCACGTCTCCACTCAGGAAGTTGCGCAGAATATCTTTCCCCACCGCCGTCAGGATGGACTCCGGGTGGAACTGCACGCCGGCAATGGGATACTCGCGGTGCCGCAGCCCCATGATCAGCCCGTCGCGCGTCTCGGCGGTGATCTCCAACGCATCCGGCAGCGTTGTGCGTTCGACGATCAAGCTATGGTAGCGGATCGCCTCGAACGGATCGGGCAGCCCGCGCAACACCCCTGCTCCACTATGGAAGATCAGCGAAGTCTTGCCATGCACCGGCTCCGGCGCGCGGATCACCCGCCCGCCAAAGACCTCGCCGATACACTGATGTCCCAGGCACACGCCAAGTGTCGGGATGCGCGGCCCCA
>DASVOW010000386.1:0-4521 GCA_036383155.1 Ktedonobacterales bacterium | reverse complement strand
GGGCAAGCTGCTGGAGGCCGCGCGTCTGCGCCAGCGCACCAATTTCGACATCGAGATGCTCACCGAGACGGGCATCTGCTCCGGCATCGAAAACTACTCGCGTCACCTTGCGGGCCGCCAGCCCGGCGAGCAGCCGTGGACCTTGATCGACTATCTGCCGGACGATTACCTGCTGGTAGTAGACGAGTCGCACATCGCGCTCCCGCAGGTGCGTGGCATGTTCAACGGCGACCGTGCGCGCAAGCAGGTGCTGGTAGATTATGGCTTCCGCCTGCCATCCGCCCTGGACAACCGCCCGCTGACCTTCAGCGAGTTCGACCAGCACATCAACCAGGCTATCTTCGTCTCAGCCACGCCCGGACCCTACGAATACGAGCACAGCAGCGTCGTCGTCGAGCAGCTCATCCGCCCGACAGGCCTGCTCGATCCGCAGATCTCCGTGCGCCCGACAGAGGGGCAGATCGACGATCTGCTGGCCGAGGTGCGCGAGCGTGTCGAGAAGGGCCAGCGCGTGCTCATTACGACCCTCACCAAGAAGATGTCCGAAGATCTCGCCGATTACCTGCAAGAGATGGGTGTCAAGGTCCATTATCTCCACTCCGAGATCGACACCATCGAGCGTGTGGAGATCCTGCGTGATCTGCGGCTCGGCGTCTATGATGTGGTCGTGGGCATCAACCTGTTGCGCGAGGGCCTGGATCTGCCGGAGGTCTCGCTCGTGGCGATTCTCGATGCCGACAAAGAGGGCTTCCTGCGCTCCCAGGGCTCGCTGATCCAGACGATTGGCCGTGCCGCCCGCCATGTCAACGGCAGCGTGATCATGTATGCCGACCGCGTCACCGACTCGATGCAACGCGCCATCGACGAGACGAACCGCCGCCGCCGTGTCCAGAATCAGTTCAACGTGGAACACGACATCACGCCCATCGGCATCAAGAAAGAGGTGCGCTCGCTCTCCGACCGCATCCGCGCTACCGCTGCTGCCGAGGATGTCGCGATTGGCGAGGATATGCCGATCACAGCGTTGCCGCGAGACGAGGCGATCCGGCTCATCAAGGAGTTGGAGGCCCAGATGCGTCGCGCCGCCAAGGAGCTCGAATTCGAGAAGGCCGCCTCGCTGCGCGACCAGATCGTCGAGCTACGGCGCATCTCCGTCGAATAAGCGGCGGGAGCAGCGATCAAAGAGGGGTGGTGTAATCACCGCCTCTCTTTTTCTTGCACATTTCTCGTGAGTGAGAAAGCGCCTGACACTTCGTTCAATACTAGTGGATGGCACAGCACACATTGCTCTATCCATCGCTATTTCCCGCGTACTCAGCGTATCATGTGTTGAGCAGAGCAACTACGAGCAAAGCGTCGCGTCAGAAGAGGTAGTGGCATGGCAGGCATGGGTAGGGAGATTGTCTACGAAGGATTTCTTGAAGTGCGGGACGATGGAGCCAGCCTCGCCCAGCTCTACGACTTGCAGGGGTGCTTTGCCTACGGCCGCTCCCCTGATGAGGCGCTAATCTCCCTCGTTTCGCGCATCCCTGCGTATTACGCCTGGCTGCGCCGCCACGATGACTACACCCCGGACGTGCGCGGCCCGTTTCGCGTCACCCCAAAAGAAGCCGCTCGCGTTCCCGCGCTCGATGGTCACGCCGCCGGCGCCTTCTTCGCGCCTGATGCAGCTCCTATCACCGACGAAGACCTCGACTGGAGCCTCGCCCTGCTCGATTGGTCCTATCACGATCTCACGGCGCTGCTCGCGTCCCTTCCTCCTGGCGCGTTAGACGCGCCTCTGCCCAACGGCCAGCCGCTCCGCGCCCTCGTCGATCATATCGCGCAGACGCAGATCTGGCTCATCTCGCGCCTCGAAGCCCGGCCCACCGTGCCGCTCATCTCACAGTTTCCCGGCAGCGAGCGTGACCATCTGCGCCAGGTCTGGCAGGCATCGCTCAGCCGCCTGCGCGCCGCCTCCGACGACGAGCGCCAGCACCTCCTCGAGCACGATGGCGAGCGCTGGTCCCTGCGCAAAGTCCTGCGCCGCGGCATCCTCCACCTCCGCGAACACACCACCGATCTTGAGCGTATGCGGCAATAGCGGCAAATATATATGGCTACCCTAATGGCAATTGTGACGCGCACGCCTGTGGCGAGTATGTTACAATTGCCCCGAGCGAATACATCTATGCGCCACTTGACGCCTCCGATGTAGGTGGGGGCCGGCCAATGCGGGCCAAGGGAAGGCGCGGGAGCCTGTCGCATTGAGGAGTAGCATGAGTCGCTATAGCGCAATTACCGGTTGGGGCATGCATGTGCCCGAAAAAATTGTGACGAACGCGGATTTTGAGCGCATGGTCGATACCTCCGACGAGTGGATCACCTCCCGCACGGGCATCAAGCAGCGCCACTTCGCCGGTCCGGGTGATACCGCCTCGACACTCTCCATTGCAGCATCCAGGCAGGCACTTGAGCGCGCAGGCATCGAAGGCAAGGATCTCAGCCTGATCATCGTCGCGACCGTCTGTGGCGACTACCCCTTCCCCTCCACAGCGAATCTCGTCCAGCATGCCCTTGGCGCCCAGTGCGGCGCGTTTGATATGCAGGCGGCATGCAGCGGCTTCCTCTACGCCCTCTCGACAGCCCACCAGTTCATCGCCAACGGCAGCGCGAAGCATGTGCTCGTTGTCGGCGTCGAGCTGCTTTCTCGCGTCGTTGATTTCACCGATCGCTCGACCTGCGTGCTCTTCGGCGATGGCGCCGGCGCGGTCGTGCTGAGCGCCAGCGACGAGCCGGCTGGTGTGCTTGGCTTCACCATGGGCAGCGACGGCGCTCGCCCCGAGCTACTCTACATTCCGATGGGCGGCTCCGCCGAGCCGGTCAACGAAGAAGGTCTGCGCGAAGGCCGCCAGTACGTGCACATGGCGGGCGGCGAAGTCTTCAAGTTCGCCACCCGCATCATGGGCGTCGCGATGGAGGAGGCGCTGGAGAGCGCTGGCATGACCGCCGCCGACATGGACCTCTTCATCCCCCATCAGGCAAATCTCCGCATCATTGAAGCCGCCTCCAAGCGCCTCGGTGTGCCGCCGGAGAAGGTTTTCGTCAACATCCACGACTACGGCAACACGTCTGCCGCAGCCGTTCCTATCGCCCTCTGCGAGGCCATCGATCAGGGCCGCGTCTACCCCGGCGCACACATTGGCATGGTGGCCTTCGGTGCTGGCCTGACATGGGCTTCCGCCGTCGTAAAGTGGACCGCCCCCGTTCCAAATCGCACACAATCTCACGACACAACCAACAATACCGTAAACGCGAGTGCCGAGCGTGAGAAGGTTGGCGTCTAGGCACTACAAAAGCACCGGAAACGAAAACAGGGCCTGCTGAGGTAATGTCAGCAGACCCTGTGCTGTATGCGAATCGGAGACTACCGCGCTACAGGTCGCGGCGGGCAAACGCGCGCATTGCCAACAGCACCAGCACAACCGCGTAGCCCACGGCGTAGACGACCATTGCGGGGCTTGGAACTGCCCCCAAGCTGAATGGCGAGAGGCCCAGGTTGTTCAAAAATGGCGGCTGCATGGCGTTCGCCGCCAGACGCCACAGCGCCTCCACTGGCAACAGCAGGCTCGAAATGATGCCGATCTGCGCGGTCGCCGGTGAATCGAAGAACGTGCCGATCTGCTCCACCCACGAGCCGATAAACGCGAGTCCGTAGAGCATGAACAGGATGACCCCATTCGTCAGCGTCGAAAAGTAGACGCCGCACAACAGCGAGAGCGAGACCACCGCCACCACCTGCAAGAGAATCAGCGCGACCCCCGCGACCCAGTTGGGAGGCAGATGTCCGGCGATGAGCTGCGCCTCCAGCAGGATCCCGATGCTCAACAACGACGTATAGAGCACGAGCATGATCACATAGCCGAGCCACTTGCCCGCGATCACCTGCCAGCGTCTAACGGGCTTCGTCACCAGTGTCTGGATGGTGTGCGAATTGATCTCCCCCGAGACGGCATCTACTGTCGCGACAATCGCCAGCATCACCGCCAGAAAGTGGACGACATACAGCCCCGCCAGCGCGAGCAGGTTATACGTCACCTCCGCCGCGAAGGCCCCACCCGTGCGCGCCGCGTTGTTGTTGACAATGCGGTCGAGGCCGATGCCAAAGAGCAGCAGAAACACCGCCCCCAGGATGAGCGCCACCAGCACCATGCTGCGTCGCCGTGCCTCGTGAAAGGTGAGCCATGCCAGTGTCATCACCGCGTTCATTGGCCGCTGTCCTCCAAGCCTACGACGTCGAGGAAGAGCTGTTCGAGCGATGTGCGCCGTGGAATCAGCGCGTAAAGCTGCGCGCCCGCATCGAGCGTCGCTTGCGCGATCAGTGGCGCTCGCGCCGCGTCGGTTACCAGCATGAGCGCCGTCGGCGCGCCATCGCCAGCCCCATCCGGCATAGACATTCCCTCCACCATTCCTGGCGCCGTGGATGCCGACACATCGTCCGTGTCGAGGAAGCGCCATTCATCCACCAGTGGCGCCAGCCGT